>JBDLIW010000029.1:0-7783 GCA_039714695.1 Thermodesulfobacteriota bacterium
TGGATTACGTTAGCCAGGAAGATACACAATGGAGTATTGTTTACGACATATCAAACAAATCAATTCACTTTAAAACATCACAAAACAAAACAATTAAGATCTCACCTGTTATCCGATCGTCTGGCTGCAACCACCCTTGCCAGGATCAGGAAAGTCTCCGGGAGATCAGGCCTGCTTGACCAGATACGTCGACGGATCAAGATCGAGAGCCTTACCAGGCTTAACGCAACCGGTATTGTCTTTGATCACGTTCAGGGAGAGGTTCGGCTGATCGCTCTCGGCCAAAATCACCACTACCGTATCAAAAAGATCGCCGGCATCATGGCACGGGGCCGGGACCCCCTCATCACTTGTTCTTTCGTCTTCACGATGACTTGTCGCCGAAAACCAGAGCTGCAGTTCCATGGCGGCGGCCATTTCTTTCAGATCTTCTATCGTCTGCCGGTCGGCTGAAGAAAAATCAAAGCCATCAACCACAATACAGGTCGGGCAAAATATGTTCTGATAGACCAGATCGTTGACCCGCTCTTCGAGTTTCGGCCGGCTGAACTCCGACTCCTTGAAGGTCATAATAAGGCGATTGCGCATGATCTCTTCGTTGAGCTCACTACTGTTATCCAGCTTGGCGCCTTCGGCTATGTCCTTTAAGATGTCATCATACCAGGCCCGGGTCTTGTCAAGACTCTGTCCGACACTGACGTGCAGAACCTGGTTGCCGCGCAGAATGCTGTCCAGAGCAATCTGCACCAGAATGGCAGTCTTGCCGAGTCCGGCTCTGGACATCAGCAGTCCCAGGCGCTGGTTAACGGGGTTGCCATCTGCATCCTGCGCAAAAATGCGCAGCGGATTTTTATCGGCCAAATCCATTTTTTGCATACCTAATCTCCTGTAATAACGAAACAGTTGGTCGGCAGCCGACGAAACGAAATGTTCCGCAGGGAATCTTCTTAAAACATTACAAGATTTCCGCCCGGCTGGGCAACTGGTTATTTATTCTCTTTTTCTTTCTGTTTCTGCTTCATGACTTCTTCGGCAATACTCTTGGGCACGGGTCGGTAGGCAGCAAATTCCATGGTGAATTCAGCCTTGCCCTGGGTCTGGGAACGAAGATCAGTCGAATAGCCGAACATCTCCGACAGGGGCACTTCCGCATCAATCACTGTGTAGTTGTCTTCTTCGGTGGTGCCGAGAATCATGCCGCGCCGCTGATTAAGGCTGCCCATGACCGACCCCTGGAATTCGCTGGGGCCTTCGACGGAAACCTTCATGATCGGTTCCATCAGAACCGGCTTGGCTTTCATGTATCCTTCTTTGAAAGCGCCGACGGCGGCCAACTGGAAGGCCACATCCGAAGAATCAACCGCATGGGAGCTACCATCATTAATAGTCACCCGAACCCCGGTGACCGGGGCCTCAGCCAAGGAGCCCTTGGTCAGGCTCTTCTTGAACCCTTTATCGCAGGCCGAGATAAACTCCCGGGGAATCGCCCCGCCGACAATTTTATCGACAAATTCGTATTCTTCGTCAATGGGCTCCATGAAACCGGCCACCCGGCCGAACTGACCGGAGCCACCGGTCTGTTTCTTGTGGATGTAGTTAAACTCGGCCATCTGGGTGATGGTCTCGCGATAAGCAACCTGGGGGGCGCCAACTTCAACTTCGGCGGCATACTCCCGCTTCATCCTCTCAACATAAACTTCGAGATGCAACTCACCCATCCCGGAGATAATGGTCTCGGAAGTCTCATCATCAACATAGGTCTTGAAGGTCGGGTCTTCCTTGGTGAACCGGTTAAGGGCCTTGGACATATTGACCTGGGCCTTATTGTCAACCGGAACCACAGCCAGCGAAATCACCGGCTCCGGAATATGCATGGAACTCATCGAATAGTTCACATCACCGGAAGTGAAGGTGTCTCCGGAGGCACAATCAACCCCGAAGAGGGCGATGATATCCCCGGAACCGGAAACATCAATATCTTCCATTTCATCAGAGTGCATCCGCACCAACCGACCAACTTTTACCTTCTTGCCGGTCCGGGAGTTGAAGATGGTATCCCCTTTCTTGAGGGTGCCCTGATAGGTTCTGACATAGGTCAGCTGGCCATAGCGGCCATCTTCCAGTTTGAAAGCCAGGGCAACCAGCGGGTCTGCAGGGTCGTTGGATACCTTGACCTCAGCTTCTTCCTTATCAAGGTCCAGAGCGATGTTTTCCACATCAGTGGGGCACGGCAGGTAGTTATTGACGGCATCGAGCAGAACCTGAACGCCTTTATTCTTGTAGGCGGAACCGACAAAAACCGGGGTGATCTCCAGGTCAAGGGTACCGCGTCGCACTGCGTCGTGAATCATTTCCGGGGTGGGAGTGCCTTCAAGTACGGCCTCCATCAGATCATCGGAGAACATGGAAGCTGCGTCAAGCATCTCTTCCCTGGCTGCCTCGGCCTCGTCTTTGAGGTTGTCGGGGATTTCCTCTTCGCGAATGTTCTCGCCGTTATCACCATCGAAGTAAAGGGCCTTCATGGTTACCAGATCGACAAGACCTTCCATCTCGGCTTCAAGGCCAATGGGCAACTGCATGGGGATGGCGTTAAGAGCCAGCTTTTCCCTGAGCTGCGCGGTAACTTTGGCTGGGTTGGCCCCTGTCCGGTCACATTTGTTGATAAAAGCAATCCGGGGAACATTGTAGCGGGTCATCTGCCGGTTAACGGTAATACTCTGCGACTGGACACCGCCTACTGAACAGAGGATAAGGACCGCACCATCCAGAACCCGCAGGGCTCTTTCCACTTCGATGGTGAAATCGACATGGCCCGGAGTATCAATGATATTGATCTCATGGTCTTTCCAGCTGCAGTTGGTCGCCGCAGAGGCAATGGTGATCCCCCTTTCTTTTTCCAGTTCCATGGAATCCATCGTGGCCCCTACACCATCCTTGCCGCGAACTTCGTGAATGGCATGGATTTTCTGGGTATAAAAAAGGATTCTCTCAGTCAGCGTGGTCTTGCCCGAATCGATATGGGCGCTGATCCCGATGTTCCTTACTTGGTCCAGATCTTCACTCATTTTCTACTACCTCTAAAAGATTGCATTTCCGGCGGCTGAGAAGCCGACCCGATCCTGTTTGATGATTTATAAAAAAAACAGCCCGCATACTGGGGCTGGCAACAATTTCAAAACAAAATTAAGCCATTCCAAAATGGGTCGATTTTGGAAACCGCTACTTTTAACCGTAACCCCTCATGCTGTCAAGCAAAAACCGCACTCCAGAAAGCAGAAAAAAACTCCCTGGCGGAAGCCTTTTTCAAGGACCCATCTACAGGGAGTTTTAGAAGGTTGGGAAAGAAGCCCGGAGCCGTTTGCAGTCCGGGGAACAGCTTTAGATAGTACCGAAGGAATCCTTAAACAGTTTTTCAATCGCCTGGCGACCATCGTCGGTCAGATGCCTGGTCCCCGAGCCAACGAAAGTCTCATGCTCAATTTTAGGCTCATCCTCGTGCCAGGCGCCATCACGCCAGGTATACCAGCCCTTGCGAACCTGACCATAGACATGGACGGGCCGGTTGAAAAGTTTCGCCAGTTCAACCGCCCAGCCGGTGCCGCCCTTGACTGTATCGTCTTCCTGGATGGTACCCACCACAAAAATCTGATGCCCGTTATTGACCATGTGAAAGATGACCTGCAAAATCTTGCGCAACTTTTCCGATTCATAGTAATTGCGCTTCATCATCTTTGAAGCCAGCTCCATGCTGATGTCACCCCTCTTCAGTTCTTCATCAGAGACAACAATCAGGTTCCGGTCCCGGTTGGGGGTTCGTCCTTCAAAAGTGAAATTGACCTCTTTGAGGCCCCACTTTTCGGCCATTTCGCCAAAATAGCTCTCTGCGCCCTGCAGGCCCCCGCTAAAGAAAGTACAATTTTCCTTGACCAACATTTCACACCTTCCGGTTATGGTTGTTCTTAATATCAGGTCTTTATTTTACATGATCCCTTCTGCCAGTCAAATTATAACTTAAGACTCTCAGAAGTCGAAAAAATGTGTCAGGCCGTTTTTACATTTTTCTCCACCCCTTGACAACAATATTCTCCGGGGGTTAAAATACCAATCAGTAAACATTACCAACTAACCAAGCTTTTAAAAGGAGATCATAATGGCTATTTTCAAATGTGAAAAATGTGGCGAAACCAAAGAAGGCCGCTGCAAACCCAAAAAATGCCCCGCCTGTGGTGAGAACGGCGTCATGGTAAAGCAGGAAGAAGGTAAAAGTTCCGGTTGCGGCTGTAACTGCGGCTCAAAATAATCCCCGAACCAATTGCTAAAAAACGGCCCCTGAGCCGCTCTAATTTCTCACGGGCCGTTTTTTACAGTTACTCTTGCCAGCGGTCCCCTCCTTTCTGAAGATTTCACCCTCCTTACCAATATCTATTTACATTTGCGTTACAGTACCGGTAGAATATCGAGAGTTTTAACAACTTCAGGCTTGGCCCGTTCATCGGCCTTTCCCTCTAACATTCGGAGGGCTGCATGCGAAACATCCTTATTACCACCTGTGTTTATTGCGGTTGCGGACTTTATCTGAAAGAGGTGAAGGACGGGGCAGCAAATTGCCTATCCCTACAGTTCTCCCGAGCGGTTCCCGGATCAAACAATATCAATCAGCACTGCCGCCTCCGGCATCCTCCTTCAATAGCAGGTCTTGCCCCATGAGCGATCTGCAAAAAACAAAATGCCTCGTTACTTTCCAGCCAGGTGATCGCACCCTGGAAGTGGCTCCGGGATCGTCGGTGATCAAAGCCGCCCGGGACGCAGGCATCCATATCAATGCCTCCTGCGGCGGTAGCGGTGTTTGCGGCAAATGCCGTGTCATTGTGGTAGAGGGGGAACTGAGCGGCGGCACCAGTGAAAAACTGAGCGCTGATGATCTGGCCAAGGGCTTTCGCCAGGCCTGCACCGCCGAAATTATCAACGATTGCGTCATCAAGGTGCCTGATAGCTCCGGTAAGATCCGTGGTGGCCTGGGTACTGCCGTCCCCGAACGCCATAAAGCAAAACTCCACAAATATGACATTGAAGAACTACGCAGTGAAGGGATATTTCTGCCCCCGGTTGAAAAACTTTTTCTCGAGTTGCCGAGACCCTCACTGGTCGACAACATGGCCGATGCCAAACGGGTTATCCAGGGGTTACATAATCAGTACGATGAAAAAGCCATGGTTATCAGCCTTTCCGTCCTGCGCAAATTACGACACGTTCTCAGGGAAGACGATTTTAGGATCACGGTGACCCTGGCCAGGCCGGTGCAAGCCAAGAGAGGCAAAAATTTTCTGGTCAACATTCAGGCCGGCAACTGGATCCACCGCAACTTCGGGTTGGTCTTTGATATCGGGACTACCACAATTTATGGTCAGCTCATCGACCTTAACAACGGCAAAATCCTGGTGGCAAGTGGCGATTACAATGCGCAGATCAGTTACGGCGAAGACGTCATCAACAGAATTATTTTTGCCGAAACCGACGAAGGTCTGCAGAAAATGTCGAAACTGGTCATTGAGACCATTAACACTATTATCTCAAGTTTATTGGCAGAAGCAGACGTAAATAGCGATGAAATAACCTCCATTACCCTGGCCGGCAACACCACCATGACCCATCTGGCCTTGAGTATAGAACCCCATTCGATTCGCCGTTCACCTTACGTGCCGGTCAGTACTTTCTTCCCGCCCATGCGGGCCAGCGATCTCGGTCTCAACCTGCCGCCCCACACCGTCGCCCTCTTTTTCCCGGCTATCTCCAGTTATGTCGGCGGCGATATTGTCGCCGGGGTCATGGGGTCGGGTCTGTATCGCACCGAGGCCCTTACCCTTTACGTGGACATCGGCACCAATGCCGAAATAGTCATCGGCAACAAAGAATGGCTGGTCTGCGCAGCCTGCTCCGCCGGCCCGGCCTTTGAAGGGGGCGGTATTACCCATGGAATGAGGGCCGCAGACGGGGCGATCAAAGATTTCGATATCGACCCTGAAAGCTTCGAGCCCATGAACCTGACCATCAACAACAAACCGGCCGTAGGCATCTGCGGCTCGGGATTACTGGTAATAATTGCCAGCCTCCTGGAAGCAGGGGTGATTGACCGCAGCGGCAAATTCAACCGGCAGCTTGAAACCTCTCGCATCAGGGAGGGCCGGAGCGGAAGTGAATATGTGCTGGCACTGGAAGAGGAAAACGGCACCGACCACGACATAGTCTTAAACGAAGTGGATATCGAAAACTTTATCAGGGCCAAGGCGGCAATTTACGCCGGGATAAAAACACTGGTGGAAGAAGTCGGGCTGCAGATGAGCGATCTGGAACAGGTCATCCTCGCCGGGGCCTTCGGCAGTTTTATCGATCTGGATGCAGCAATGACCGTGGGACTTCTGCCGGAACTTCCCCCTGAAAAAATGATGTACGTGGGTAACGGTTCCCTGATGGGCGGCAGAATGAGCGAACTTAGTAACCACATCCGCAAGGATGTGGTCGAAGTAGTAGGCAAAATGACCAGCTTCGAACTATCGGAAGTGAACAGTTTCAAAGACCAGTACATGGCCTCCATGTTTCTGCCGCATACCGACCTGACCCTCTTCCCCTCAACGGCCGCTAGGCTGGCAGCTGCCACAGACAACCGGGACTGACAATAGCTTTTTTTGACTTTTAACCCCAAGGGAACAACTCGCAATGGAAAAAAAGCAGGAAAAAAAGCTTGGCGCCATCCTTGATAAGTTTAACTCCGGCGATGAAACTGTCATTTCTGTTTTGCAGGATATGCAGAAAGAGTTCGGTTATGTCCCGGAAGAGGCTGTGTATTGGTTTTCAGAAAGGACTAATGTTCCTGCCAGCAAGTTTTTCGGAATTACTACATTTTATGCCCAGTTCCATTTAAAACCACGCGGCAAAAATATCATTACCGCCTGTTGCGGAACAGTGTGCCATGTAAAAGGGGCTGACCGGATAATTTCCAGGCTCAGGGACGATCTTTCCCTGAAAGGGGAGCAGGACACAACCAAAGACGGCATGTTCACCCTGGAAACCGTCAACTGTGTCGGCGCCTGCAGCATAGCCCCTATTGTTATCGTCAATGACAAGGTCCATGGCAAGATGAACCCGGACAAAGCGGTAAAGAGCATAAAGGTTACGGGGAATAAAAAGTGAGTAAAAAAGAAATAGTTGTCAATGTCTGTATGGGTACCGGCGGGATCGCGGCCGGCGGCGAACAGGTCATGGCCGCCTTTCTGGCGGAGTTTGAGGCGGCTGGGCTTAACAAGGCCAAAGTCAAAAAGAACTGCGCCGCCCACAAAGTCGGCTGCCGGGGATTCTGTGCCAAGGATGTCCTTGTTGATGTGACGGTTGACGGGGAGAGAGAGACCTACCAGTACATCGAGCCGGAGATGGTCCCCAAAATTGTCCAGGAGCATATTCTTGGGGCAATGCCGGTTGAAGATTGGCTGGTCGGCGAGGACTATCACAATTTCCATAAAAACCAGACCAAAGTGGTTTTGGCGGACAGCGGCAAGATCGATCCGGAAGACATTCACGCCTATGAGAAGATCGGCGGCTACAAGGCTTGCCGGAAGACTCTGGCAGAAATGACTCCGGCGGAGGTCATTCAGGTTGTCAAAGATTCCGGCCTCAGAGGCAGAGGCGGGGCCGGTTTCCCCGCCGGGTTAAAATGGGAGCTCTGCGCCAATTACAAGGCCGACAAACGTTATATAATCTGTAATGCCGACGAGGGCGATCCCGGCGCCTT
>JBDLIW010000030.1:0-7575 GCA_039714695.1 Thermodesulfobacteriota bacterium
AGGTAATAGAGGGAGCCCCCGGTTGCCCGCAGGCTGTTGCGGATATGCTCCTGGGCGATTTCGACCCCGAACAGGATGATAGTGGTGTTCGGCTGTCCATATTTTGTAGTAGCAACTGACTGGTAACGAGCCCTGGCGCCATACAGGGTTCGGTTAAATGTCGCCAGTTCGGTGTCACCAAGCTCGATCCTGTAGTTGCCGACCAACAGACCGAATTCATCGCTTTCCAGAGCCAGATACAGTTTGCCGTTGCTGTCGGTGTCGTAGACGATGGTACTGGAATCGCCGTAGACCGGATAGAGTTTGTCCGGGTCGATATTGGTCAGCAGTCGGTTGTTTTCCTCCTTGTCCAGACTGTCGAACAGCCGGTCAAATTCATTGGTGCCGCTGTCGAAGGCCGCGGTCAGCAGATATTTCCCCCTGATCCTGCCCTTAAGGTAAAAGGACAGCCGCCCCTCGGTGTAATAATCTTTAGTCCCATCAACTCCGCTCCCTTCGATATAGCCTTTGCTGTCCAGTTGGCTGATCTTGGCGTCGGCGAAGGCAAGGTAGAACATTTCATTTTTGGTGATTGAGACTTCTTTTCTGATCGAGCCCTGGTAGCCGTCTCCGTCGGTGACGGTGACGGTTATCGCCTCCTCGCCACCGGCCATTTCGAATCTGGTTGTAAAAGAACCGTCCGGATTCAAGTCAACTTCCCTGTCGTTTACTGCCAGGCTGTTGCCGAGGTAGGTTCGGCCGCTTATCTCAATGGTCGATGATCTGAGGGGCGCGTCTCCCCGGGGAAAGCTAACTTCCAGGTATGGAATGGGGGTGATGAACATTACCGGTAGCCCGGTGTCTTCATGGCTGGTAACGGTGATATTCAGATTGGTAATGGCCGTCAGACCATCGGGGTTGGCGGCGATCATCCCGAACTGGTTGGCCCCGAGGTGCAAGAGTACATCTTTGTGGAAAGTGCCGTCGTCATTAATTGCTATCTCCTTGCCGTCGATCAGGAAGGTGTTGCCTGAACCGGTCCGGCCGGTTATCCGATAGGCAAATTCCGGGGACTGGCCGGTCGCGTCCGGTCCAAGGGGCAGGACCTTGCCTTCGCTGCCCGGGGAGGTGATCTCTATGTATGGCAGGGACAAGGATATACTGGTGTTGTCTCCCTGCGGCCCGCTCATCTCAAGGCCAAGGCTGCCTCCCTCGGGAGGAGCTATCTCGGTGGTAAAGCGTCCCTTGGCATCAACCTCGACCGGTTGGTCGTTAAATTCAACCCCAGGTGTTGCCCGATACTGGTCATGTAGGGCGGCCCGGTCTATTTCGACGATTTCTCCCTTTATTTCCACCCGCCGGTTGAGCTTCCGGCCAACGTCAAGGAGGTTACTGGCCAGAGGTTTTGTTTCGCCGTACCAGTTGACGACAAATCTGTTCGGAGCTATGCCCTCCCTCTTCATCAGGAAAGCGGCGGCAGCCTGGGCCCTCTTCTTGGAAAGTTCGAGGTTATAATCCTTGTCGCCGACTGAATCGGTGTGTCCTTCGATGATTATCTTTTCACCGGGATGCTCCTGGAGAATACGGGCTGTGTCCCTGAGGATCGCCTCGGCTTTGGCACTCAATTGGTCGGAGCCCGTCAGGAAAGCTCCTCCTGCGAGATTCAGGGCGACAGTTGAACTGATATTGACCCCGAAGAATTTTCGGGGACTGCTGATGGTCGTGGTGTTGGCGAACCTGCTTTCCATCTGGAACTGGTATATATTGCCGCCGGCGAGGAGTTTGCCATCCGCCAATTTACCATCCCAGACCAGGGAGGACGGGGGATACCCTTTACCGTCAAAGCTTTTGATTACCTGCCCGTCGGATGCGAAAATATCAAACTGCCAGGTTTCGGGAGGTTCCGGGTTGTCGCTGCTGATGTAGAACTCGATCGGTTTTTCCAATTCACCGCTCTTGATGGTGACAATATCCGTTATGCCGGCAAAACTCATCTGGATATCACTGGACGGCAGCTCTACCCTCTTGCCGTTGATCATCAGGGAGCGGGAAGTGACATTGCCGGTGACCTGGAAAGGTTCGACCTTTTCCCTGCCTTTCAGCCGGAGTCCCTTTTCTCCTTTTCGGCCG
Organism: Thermodesulfobacteriota bacterium; assembly: GCA_039714695.1. Lineage (GTDB taxonomy): Bacteria > Desulfobacterota > Desulfobulbia > Desulfobulbales > JAGXFP01 > JAGXFP01. The sequence goes on from JBDLIW010000030.1 coordinate 2,110, forward strand.
ATGCTTTCGCGCAGGTAATCGTAGGCCACCCCGAAATTTACCTTGGCCAGGAGCCCTGGGGTGACGGAGACTATTCGGGTTTCGCCGGTTGTGGGTTCGGCGCCGCCAGGCAGGCTCGAGAGGTTGATCTTGAGCAGGCGATGTCCAGGGGTGACTGCCGGGAAATGATAACGGCCGTGGTCATCGGTCAGGACATAACTGCCGTTATCCAGGGCGACCATCGCCCCACCGATCCCGTTTTCTCCCTCGCTCTGCCAACCGTCCCGGTTATGGTCCCTGAAAACCTTACCGATGATTGTGCCGAGATCGAACAATGGATCAATTGTCACTTCGACGACCGCCTCATCCTGATTGGATATCAAGCACTGGTCGCAGGCATCGGTGGCCATGGCGGTATTTGTGTAGCTGCCGGGGCTCGCTCCGGAGCCGATGATCAGCTGGTAGCTCAGGCTGAGATAGCCGGCCTCGCCCGGATCGGCTGTCCCGTTGCCGTTGGTATCGATCAGGGCGGGTACTGCGCCGATATTGAAAATAAGTTGGCGGTTGCCGACTGGCTCGGGTGGGGGTACGCCGTTCAGGCGGGCGCTGTTTTTCAGGTATTTGAAGTTCGGTGGGATCAAGTCATTGATCCTGACTCCGGATACCGGTCCGCTGGTCGGCAGGTTTTTGATGATTACGTGGTAAGTGATTATTTCCCCGACCACGGCCTCGTTCCGGTCGGCGGTTTTGCTGATTTCCAGGACCTGTCCCTGGGTGAAATAGATGGTCGGAGTCATCGTCAGCACGACGCCGTCTGTGGTATCTGTCGCCGTAATGACTGCGGCACCCGGGGTAAAGGAAGATACGGTGCCGGTGGCGATGCCACTGATATCCGTTGGCGCGGCCGGTTGGATGATTGAGTCAATGCCTCCTCTGCTTGAGGAAAGCTGGATGTCCTTGCCGTTTAGCGGAGTGTTGCTGCCGTTAACAATGGTGGTTGTGATGGTGCTGGTGCTGGCGCCATCGGCGAGGACCATCACCGGGATGGCGGTTACCGTTGACCGGCTGGGGTCCGGGATGCTCAATGTCGTGGTGACCGTCAGGCTGTTGGAGTTTGCTGCATTACTGTCCGCATCTCCGGCTGTAGCAATTTGCGGCGGCAAAAGACCAGTCGCAGTATCGTCTATGGTGACGTTGAAAGTCCCGCTGCCGGTTATCGGTGGAGCGTCGGCTGTAAAACCTATCCTGATGTTTGTCGCGGTAGTGGTTACCTTGCTCTGTAGATCGAAGGTCAATGTCTGCCCGACCTCGGTGAAACAGTAATCATCGGCAGTGTCCAGGGCACAGTCGAAGGTCAGAGGGATTCCCCCCACAGAGATAGTCGGAGTGCCTCCCACGCGAATGAATCCTGGTGGGGCATCGATGACAACCTGATTGAGCCCGGTATCTCCGGGGATGATTTCCGGCAGAATATCGACGGTGAAGGAATTGGCCAGACTGTTGACGATTATGGCGGAGGGGTTTATTTCGGCCACGGCCGAGGTGACGGCAGCACCTCCGGCGAGTGGATTTACAATTACCGGATCGGATGGCAGGAGGTTGGATGCACCACCGCCGTCGACGGCAATATTGGTTGCCGCGAAAGTCGCACTACTCCAGAAGGTTATTGTCAAAAGAATGGAGACAAGAAACCCTGGAATAAGGCTTGACCTTGGACGGTAGAGTCGGTCCATCGTTCCCTTACTCACGGACCACAGGTACTGCCAGATAAAGATAAGCGGTTGTTAAGGTTTTTCGCTTAATCCTTTGTCTTTAAGTTTCCGGGGCCATTGAGCTTCGAAGGTGTATCTGCCCGGGGAAATGTCAATAAATCGACCCGGGTTGAAGACAAAAGGACCTACGGGTTAACCGTTACATCGAAGGCGATGGCAAAGATGTTTCCCGGTGCGACATTAACCGTCTGGTTGTTGCCTACAAGGCCGTCTCCGCCAACCCTAATAACTGTTGGCGAGCCGGTGTCATCAAAGTAAAGAGGGTCTGTGTTGGCTGATGTGTCGTAAATCCCCAGATTGTTATTGAATGCGTTGGCATAGGCATTTGCCCAGCTCCCTGCGGCAACGGCTGAACCGTAGCTCAGGGTGTTAGCTACGTAAGTGAACCCGCCAGGCGATGCTGTGCTCAGGGTGTCATTGAAACGGATATCGTTCAGGGTGATGCTTGATGCATTAGCCACGTAAATTACAAAGGTCACCTGGGTGTTGCTGGGGATGTTCGCGTTAGTTAATGCTCCACAGGTGCCATCGCTGGAGGCAACACAGGTGCCGCCGCTATATACCGCCTTCATCAGTTTTGGCTGCCCCAGGGCGGTGATGTCTATCGGGTCTGAATCGGCAAGGGCGAAGCCGGGCCCAGCGCCGTCAATGGCGGTGTTTTGAGCCGCAAAGGCCGCGTCGGTTATGCCCAGACTTAAAAAGGTCAGTAAGGCCAGAGTTGTTAAATTGATTGAAGTTTTCATAATTCCACCTTAATTCAGTTTGTTGTAAAAAAATGTCTGCTTAATAAAACAAGTGAAAAGCATTGGTTGGTCAGAGCATGTTTCCCTCCTTTTTCTAGTCTCGGATAACCGGTTTAAAGTTGTTGATTGATATGATGATCATTTGATTGTCACCGTGAACCTGAAGGCAATGGTTGAGTTGGCAGCAAATATTCCCCACGGATTATTAGGGTTCGTGGCTGTTTTTCCGATGGTGATAGTGTTAGTGGCAACGCCCGGACATGGCCCGGTGTCGGTACATGCGGAGGCAAAATCATCCGGCGGTGGTCCGCCGATAGCATCTGACTGGGCGATGCCGGTGGCCGGGTCGGTGGCGTTAAATATCTCAAGGTCGGTGGCACCGTCGGCCAGGGGAGGTCCCCCGTTCGTGTAAATGCTATCTGCCACATAGCCGAAAGCAGCGCTGTTAAGATTGTCGATGATGGACGGATCGACCACTGCCGTAGAACTGATGTTCTTTACATAGATCAGGAAAACGATTTTGCCGCCCGCGGGGACTCCGGTTGGTGAAAGCAAGGGAGTGGAACCGCCGATTTCCCAGGCCTGTTTGATTATGGTGAGCACAGGTGTCGCAGGGGTGTCCGCAGAAATACTATCCGGGGTCCCGACCGCATATACTTTGCCATCAGGGGTTATGAAAATATCCCAGAGAGCGTCGCCGGCATTATATGGTGGAACCGGATCGTTCCAGCTTACTCCCCCGTCGGTTGTGTACATTACCGCCCCGTTATCGAGGACGGCCCAGCCGTTCAGTGTGTCTGTGAAATGGATGGCGGTGAAGTCGACTCCTCCTCCAAGGACTGGAACCCCGGTCCAGGATGCTCCTCCATCCGTGGTGTAAGCCAATTCCTGGGACCCGTCACCGGCAACCCAGCCATGGAGGGTATCAAGCCAGAAGGCATCAAGTGCATTTCCGATGTTGACCGGTGGTCCTATCGGCGTACGAGGATTCCAGGTGGTGCCGCCGTCGTTCGTGGAATAGATAGCCTTGCCTCTTGTCACCAGGAAACCGTTGTTTGTATCGACAAACTCGATTGAAATTACCGGGGTCCCGTCAAAGGTGGCTGTGTTTACCGGCCAGGTAATTCCGCCATCGGTGGTCCAATAGAGGCCGCCGTTCTGGCTGCCGGCAAAACCGGTGGTGTTCGTGGTGAAGGTGACGGTGTTGAAGCCGATGCCGGTATGGATGGGGCCGGACCAGCTTGCGGCTCCGTCGATTGTCATATAAATGCCGTTGTCACCGACGGCCCAGCCCCTGACGGTATCAATGAAATAAACATCGCGCAGAGTTGCTGCTCCGGCTGATGCTGCCAGGGTCCAGAGGTTGCCGGCGTTGACGGTTTTGACGACGGTGCCCACGTCACCTACGGCATAGCCGGTGTTAACATCGACGAAGTAGACCCCGTAAAGGTCTTGGCCGGTAGGGAAGGGCTGGGGGGCCCAGGCGCCCTCGGCTGACGATGTAGGTAAAACCACACAAGATATTGGAATAATTAAAAAAAACAGTCGGATAACTAGTTTTTTTGCCGGGGTCGGCAATAGGTATAACAGCACGGACACATCCCCTTTTATATATTATTTGCTACCCTGAACTACATAAGGGTGCAGAGCAATAATCATGTGCGTAATCAAGATGCTTTACTAGCAACTCGACTTTTCCATTTCATATATGAAAAATTGTATCAATAAAACTCTGTAAAAATCAAGACTTATGATTGTTGGAGCTATTTCCTGATGGTCTTTTTTGGTGTTTGGGGATTTTTAGCCAGAAAAGGGGGGAGCTGTGGCCTGGCAGGGCATGGGGCAACTATTTGTAGATTCGGGGCTTGGTGATCTGGCTGATGGTCTTGTAACTGTCGTAATTCCAGAAAAAAGAGATGCCGGTGGAGAACAGGCTTCTGGTTTTGAGGAAGGTTTTGAGGCCCCTTTTCAGCGAAGGGAGAGGGGATGAGACGGTTTTGTAGGCATCAATCAGCCCTTGGTAAAGTTCTTCCGGACCCATGGCTTTGGGCTGGTAGACCGGTTCGAAGATATTGTATGCCTCCCAGTCCTGGGGGTAGTTGTTCAACAACAATCGGTTCTCATCGGCCAGCTGCTGGTAAAGGGCGGTGCCCGGCAAGGGAGTCTGGATGCTGAGTTGGACGGCATCCACCTCCGCCTCCATGATGAAATCGAGGGTGCGCTTGAAGGTGTCGGCATCATCGTCGTCGGTACCGAAGATAAAACCGCCGACGATGGCGATGCCATGGTCGTGGATCTTTTTGATGGCGTCTTTGAAGTTCCTGGTGGTCGGCCGCATGTTAACTTTCTTGTTAAAGGAGGTGAGGGTGGCTTCCTGGATTGATTCGAAACCGATCAGGAAGGCCTTGGCGCCGCTGTCCGAGGCCGCTTTCAGGAGGCCGTCGTGCTCGACGATATTCAGGCAGGTCTGGCCGCCCCATTCCTTGTTGCAATCCTCTAACTGCTCGAAAAAATCAAAGGCTCTGCTGATGCAGTTATGGCCGGAACCGATAATGTTGTCGTCGATGATAAAAAGGCGCTTGTCGGGGATACTGTTGATTTCGGCGATGACCTTGTCGATATTGCGCATTCGGTACTGGCCGCCGTTAAACTGGGTGACGGAGCAGAACTTGCAGTTATGGGGGCATCCCCGGGAGGTCTGGACGGTCTGGACAAAGTACTTGTTGGTCAAGAGATCGCGGCGGGCGGTTGGCAGATTGGTGATGTCCGGCCGCTGACCGACCCGGTAAAACTGGGCCATGCATCCCTTGTCAAAATCAGCGAGCAGCTGCGGCCAGAGTTCTTCCCCTTCACCGACAATTACCGCATCGGCAAAACGGGCTGCCTCTTCGGGCACCATTGAGGGGTGGATCCCACCCAGGACCACCGGTTTGCCGCGTTTGCGGAACTCCTGGCAGCTCTCGTAGGACCTT
>JBDLIW010000031.1:0-7532 GCA_039714695.1 Thermodesulfobacteriota bacterium
TTCGATGAACGCGACCCCCTCCTGATCTACCTGCACTCCCTGCCCGGGCTGGTTCCTGCCTTGGAAGACTTCTCTTCAGACCTCAGATTTATGTCCGTCCTCAAGGAAATGGATATCAGGGACTGATCTCTATACAACCCAACATCATCTTATAAATCTCTTCACCCAGGATTTCAGGCACACTATAAGCTCCCGCACACTCTATTGTATTCTTAGCGCGGTGATAACTTTTTTTCAGCTTTTGACTTATTGACACTGGCTCTTTCCCGATGATAACATAAATACCACACGGTGGTATCTCTGGAATTGAATGGCGTTGTTGGCGATCATTAATTTCCGTGTGAAACTTATGGCCATTAAATGCCGCGAGTTTTTTGGATGCAGAAAAACAAAGTGCCAGGATGAATGGATCCGCTCCACCGAACTGGCTAACACTTAGGGAGGAACGGAATGGCAAAGATTGGAGATTTATTTCAAAGCGCTGACTGGAAGACCGAGAAACATGTGCCGGTGATAGAATGTGCTGATTCAGTGGCCAAAGGCGAGATATTTAAAGTCAAGATTTCCCTGGGCAAAGAAGTTTCCCACCCCAACACCACGGAACATCATATCAGTTGGATTCAGCTCTTTTTCAAACCCGAGGGCGGTAAATTCACCTACCAGGTGGGAAGTTTTGAGTTTACTGCCCATGGTGAATCGGTTGACGGCCCGAATGCGGGACCTGTCTATAGCCACCATTCGGTCACGGCGGAATGTAATATCGAAGAAAACGGAACCCTGGTGGCAACAGCTCTTTGCAACATCCACGGCCTTTGGGAGAACTCCAGAGAAATCAAGGTCAAGTAGGCGGCTGTCTCCGACTAACATTCCCGCTGGCCGGGAATAAACTTAAATCTGAAACCATTACCAGGCAGGTGCAAAATGATAAAAGAACAATATGCCGAAAAGGAAATCAAGGTGGATAAAGACGGATTTCTCATCGACACGGAGGAATGGGATGAGGATATTGCCCGAAGTCTGGCAAAGGGCGAGGGCGTTGAAGAACTTACCGAAGAAATGATGGAAATACTTAAGTTCATGCGCACTTATTACAAAAAATTCAACGCCTTTCCGATCCTCAATTATGTTTGCAAGAACATCCATCAACCACGTGAGTGTATCAGCGAAGAATTTATTAATCCCGAAAAGGCCTGGAAGATAGCAGGACTTCCCAAGCTGGATAATATCCATTTCGTTTCGGTTGACGGCAAGCATTATCTGCTTGAGGAATGCTGCTGATTTTCCCTCCTAAAATGGTGGACGGCAAGTTTGACCCGGCCACCATGGATGAGGGTATGGGTTGTATCGAGCTTGTCTGGAGGATGTGATTACGGTTACAAAATTATAAAAATTCTCAAAGAGGAACCGCTACACCATGACGACGGTATTCAGATGCAGAATTTGCGGCGAGTCTTATATCCTTGGCAGCAAGCCGTCCCATTGCCCCGTTTGCGGGGCTCATGAACGCTGGGTGGTCACAGCCTCATCCTATCTAGAACCTGAAATCCCGGAACTGACCGAGATCTCTCGTAAGAACCTGGAGTTCACCTATGACCTTGAGGTCAATGCCTCGAGAATTTACCAATGCATCAGCAAGAAAACCAAAGATGAATTTATCCTGGGCATGTTCAAGGCCATTGCCAGGGTTGAGCTGGAACACGCGGAAATGGTCGGCAAACTGATCGGCCGGGATCCCGGTTGTGAAATCCCGTTTGCAGACGAACTCTGTACGGAAGACCGGGACGAATCCCTGCACAGGACCAAACTGCTGGAGAGCGATGCGATCCGCCATTACATCCGGTTTTTGAAGGAAGCGACCGAACCCAGGGTCATAGACATATTTCAGGCCCTGATCGAAGTTGAGAACGACCATCTGTTCCTGGTGAAAGAAAATTTGTAAATAGAGGATCGCGCCGCAGAACAAAATCACGAGACAAGGAAACGCTCATGGACATCACAATCAGGATCGGTGGTGAAGCGGGGCAAGGGCTGCAGTTCATCGGCTCTGTTCTGGCCAGGATTTTTTCCCGCAACGGCCTGCACGTCTTCTCCCACCAGGATTATATGTCCCGCATTCGCGGCGGCCATAATTTTTACCAGATCAGAGTGGCTGATCATCCGGTCCGGGCCTCGAAAAACCGGATAGACATCCTGCTGGCGCTTGATGAAAACACCATTCTGGTGCATCGGGACAACCTCCGCGCCGCTGGGGTAATCATCCATGATTCCGCCATGACCGGACAAGAGCATGACGAAGCGGATTTTCTCCATATTCCATTCCTGGAAATGACGGAAAAAGCAGGAGTAACCAGGCAGATGGCCAATGCTGCCGCCATCGGGGCCATCCTGGGAGTACTCGGCCTCGATCTGGATCTGTTCCCGGAAACTATCCGGGATTTTCTGGCCAACCAGGGAAATGAGGTTGTGGCCAGCAACCTGGCCATTGCCCAAATGGGTTGGGAGTATAGCCATAGTAACGGCTGGCCGGAATCTCTGAAATTTTCGCCGGCCAACCGAAAGGGGCTGATGCTGATCAATGGCAACCAGGCTGTCGGCTTCGGCGCCCTGGTCAGTGGCTGCAGATTTCTCTCCGCTTATCCCATGACCCCTTCTACCGGTATCATGATCTATCTTGCTGGCAAGGCCGAAGAATATAAGATCATTGTCGAGCAGGCCGAAGATGAAATAGCCGCGATCAACATGGCGCTTGGAGCCTCTTTCGGGGGGGTCCGGGCAATGACTACGACATCAGGCGGTGGATTTGCCCTGATGGCGGAAGGATTGTCCCTGGCGGGAATGGCGGAACTCCCACTGGTTATTGCCGAGGTGCAGAGGCCCGGCCCGGCTACCGGCTTGCCGACCCGCACTGAACAAGGAGATCTTTTGTTTGTCCTCCACTGCGGTCATGGCGAATTTCCGAAGGTCCTTTTCACCCCTGGTACCCCTGGGCAGGCGATCTCTCTGACCAACAAGGCATTCGAGCTTGCTGAAAAGTACCAGGTACAGGTCATTATCCAGTCCGACCAGTTCCTGGCCGATTCCGAATGGACTTACGAAGAAACGCATGATTGTTTCTTGAACTACAATGATTACCGTGACCGCTCCGAAAACAGTGGAGAAGAAGAGTACAAACGTTTTGCTCTAACTGAAAATGGCGTGTCTCCCCTGGCCGTACCGGGACTCTCCACCAGGCTGGTGGTGGTCGACAGCGACGAGCATGATGAAGAGGGGCACATAATCGAGGACAGTGAAACCCGGAACAAAATGGTCGCCAAACGGCTGCTGCGAAAAATGCCCCTGCTGCAAGAAGAAATCGCCCCCCCGGAATATTATGGCCACGACAACCCCACGCTTCTGCTGGTTGGTTATGGCTCAACCTATGGCATCATGCATGAGGCCGTCGATGAACTGGCAGATGAAGTCAATATAGCTCTGCTGCATTTTTCCGAGGTCTGGCCGTTCCCCGTCGCCAAGGATTATGACTTCATGGCAGCGGTGTCCCGGGCGGAACTGGCCGTCTGCGTGGAGAACAATGCCACCGGTCAGTTTGCCCGGCTGATCCGCGCTGAAACGGGATTCCTGTTTAAGGCATCGATCAGAAAGTATGACGGCAGGCCGTTCCTGCTGGAACCTTTTTTAGGAGAGGTTGATGAGCTTCTTGGACAAGTTTAAAGGGCAAAAACCGGCCTGGTGCCCGGGCTGCGGCAACTTTGCCATCCTGAACGTCCTGAAAAGGCTGTTTACGGAGATGGAACTAGACCCCAGCGAGATCACTATCGTCTCGGGGATCGGTCAGGGCGCAAAAACTCCCCATTACACCAAATGCAATACCTTTAACGGTCTGCATGGCCGCACCCTGCCGGTTGCCACCGGCATCGCCCTGGCAAACAATAAAACGCATGTCATCGCCATCGCCGGCGACGGTGATTGCTACGGCGAGGGCGGCAACCATCTCCTGCACGCGATGCGGCGCAACATCAACATCACGCTGTTTGTCCATAACAACCAGGTCTACGGACTTACCAAGGGGCAGGCCTCTCCCACCTCCATGCCGTCGTTGCAGAGCAAAACCCAACCGTTCGGCAATCCATCCGAACCGCTTAACCCTTTGGCCCTGGCCATCGCCATGAACTGCAGTTTTGTCGCCCGCGCTTTTGCCGGCGCCAGCGGCCTGCCGCAGCTACAAGAGTTAATGAAAAAGGCGCTGGAGCATAAGGGGTTCGCGATGATCGATATCCTGCAGAACTGTGTGACCTTTAACAAGATCAACACCTTCCACTGGTATAAGGAGCGGACTTACCGGCTTGAGGAGAATTATGACCCGGGTGATCGCATAAGCGCTTTCAGCCGCTCCCTGGAGTGGGGAGACAAGATCCCGCTTGGCCTCTTTTACAAAAATGAGCGGCCGGTGATGGAGGACAACTACCCGATGCTTAAAGAGGGTTGCCTTGCGGCAATGGAGTTTGATCAAAAAGAGGTATTTCATAGGGAAATGGTAAAATTTTTCTAAAAAAAGGAGGCCGTTATGACCGAAAAAAAGAACACCTGTCCGACATGCGAAGGTAAAAAAGTTATCGCAGGTGTCTGCGAATGCAGTTCTGAGTGGCGCGGCACCCAGGTCGATGATGAATGGCAGGAGTGTAAGTGCACACCCGATCAGGAATGCCCTACCTGCCGCGGCAGTGGTTATGAAAAATAGCCGCTTATTTTCAAAAGGTATGCCCGATCAAAAAAAGCAATATCCTCCCGGAGGTGTCAGTTATGCTGGACAGAGAAGAACTGTGTAAAAAAATCACAGATATTTATCCTGAAATTGGTGAATGCGGTATCGATATTGATGTTACCCATGACGAGAAAAAGAAGGTGTGGGTAGTTGATCTAAAGAAAGGCACCCATGAACTTAAACACCACTTGGAGTATACTGATGCGGATGACTGCCTGGAGGGCAAGCAGTGCGTCTCTCTCGGCCTGGAGATCGCCCAGCTTAAAAAGAATATAGAGGGGCAGCAGTTCTGAGTGAAACGCCACGGTTTATTCGTTTAATTATTCCCAGGGTAGAACAATGATCATTCTCAGCCTTCATCCAATTGCCCAGATGACAGCTATTATTCTCGCTTTTTACGCTGCATATCTGGGATTCAATCGTACAAAAAGCCTGCATTTCGGCATAAAAGCAAATTTCAACCAGGATCGCCATATTGTGGTGGGGACCTTGTCGTTGATTGCCCTGATGTCTGGTATGGCCGGTGGGGCCATTATGGTGGCCCGTTATCTTGAAAAGCCCTTGCTGGAAAGCATGCATGGCAAAGGGGGTATGACCCTGTTGCCGTTTCTTCTGTTCGGCTTGTTTTCGGGATTTTACATGTATTTAAACCCTGATAAACGTAAAATCCTCCCGGCTCTGCATGCAATAAATAATCTTATCATTCTGTGCTTAGCTGTATTTCAGCTAATTACCGGAATACTCTTTTACTTGAAGGTGATACCGCCAAACTGAACTGTTGGTTGGCGAAATTTCATGAATGAAAGGGTTGAGATTATTAGCCGGAGCAAAGAAAAAGGATCAGGAAACCAGCTAAGATTTTTTTATGGGGCTTTAGCTCACTTTAGGCATTTATCCCCGCAAGGGGGACCGAAGAGAGTGCCCGAATGGGTGCGCCAAGGACCTCACTTGTAAAGCGGGTTTAAGGCGGGCTCTTTTCTGTTGCTGCCAGACTCATTTTTCCTGATCCCAGCGACCTTCTCCAACAGCCTTCTTCCCTGCCATTCCCCGTCCGTTCCACCCTGATTATAGAGGATGTTGTCAATTTCCCCAACCAGAGCCGCAAGCCCGGAATCCGGATAGAGGTTGATCAGCTCAACTCCGGTCATAATTCCCGTCTCCGGTCGAAAGGCCTGGCCCCAGGCCAAGAGCGCCGCCCGCGCCCGGCCTGGATCGTTGGCCCGGCAGGCCCGGCCCAGTTTTTTAAAGGCGGCTCTTTCTGTTGTTTTTCTTGCTGCCTCTTCCTGCTCCTCGCCAACCTTTAGGGCTGACAGCTGCCGCCGCGTCCGAACCAGCATAAAGAGAGTTGCCAGCCAGATTAAGCTCAGAATAAAACATAGTCCGATCAGGAGATTGACCTGGCGGGAAGAAATATTAGACACAGACTCCACTACTTCGGACTCGGTATGCAGCAACTGACCGGCGCCGGGTGGAATCTCGCTACCGGCCGTCTCTGCAGACTCAGCTGCTTTGATCTTCAGACTGCGGGCCGGAATTTCCGCATACTCGATCCTGTTTCGTCCTTTGTTCCACCAGGGGATCCGCACGGCGGGCAACTCCACAGTACCGGCCCGGGTGGGAATCAGGGCGATGCTTTCTTGCCGAATTCCGGTTATACCAGCATCTGAGGTGACATTTTCAACCTCGGCCTTGCCCTGATAGAGCTTTACCCCCGCCGCATCCGGCAGTTCAACCGGCGGCAGTTGTGTCCCCAGCAAGCCGCCGCCCTTCAGGCCAATATTGATGGTAACCGATTCCCCGACCTGGAGTTCTTCGGGGCTGACACTCCACTCTTCATTAAGTTCAAGAGCTGCGGTCGGCAGCCAGGTCGCCCCGGCGGGGTAGGCGGCCGGAATCTCCCTGACCGTCACCCGGGTGGCTTCACTCCGCAGTTTGATCTGCTTGCCCCTATTACCGAACATGTCATAGATGCTGCGCTGTCTTGGCCTGGTGGGGATTGTCACCTGGATGATTATCTGAGGAATTTCAAGGATACCGCTCTGTTGCGGAAAGATTGCATATTTTCGTTCAAACACCCTGTGAGTGCGACCATCAATATCCTTGGTATAAGTGGCATCACCCGCCCTTTCCAGAGGGGCATTAACCAGCACCGGATCAGCGGGCTCGGTTATATTGGCATCAACCGCCCAGAATATCCGTAAGGTAAAGAGCACCTGGGCCTGGACAAATACCGAATTGCTGTCCACCTCCGTCTCGATGAAGATCGGCGCGCCGACGGCATTGGTTTTTGGTTGGGCATGGGTTACCACCTTGACCTTCAGGGGCCTGGTTTTATCCGTCCCGACCAATAATGGCGGGATCGACAAACTCCCGGCCCTTTTAGGGGCAAGGATCACATCAAGGTTGAAGGTGGACGACAGCGAGCCATTAACGATAAAACTGCTGCTGCTCTTGTTGCGACTCCGTATCCAGAAATCCTTTTCAAGGGGGCGCAGATCAACAGAGGGAAAGGCGTTGCCGCCCTCCCTGGCAATCGACAAGGTTACCGTTTCATCCAGGGCTATCTGGCTGCGATCAAGCCCGACGGTAACTTCGGCGGCATGCCCTGCCGTCGCCCAAACTGCAACCAGTAGCCAGCTGACAACCAAGAGGCATAAATTATTCATACTCAATTTCACCATATCTTCTTGTCCGACTTCGAGCCCCGATCCTTCCGGTCGCGGGATTCGTATTCAAATTTTCGCCGCAGAAGGCCACCGGGGTTATCCGG
>JBDLIW010000032.1:0-7494 GCA_039714695.1 Thermodesulfobacteriota bacterium
CCTGTATGGCCAACCATATCGGCATTGGCGTAGTTGCAGATGATGACATCAAACTCTCCGCTTTCGATGGCGCCAACAAGCTCATCGGTCAACTCAAAATCTTGAGTAAAACACCTGCCGCACGAGCAAGCCCGGACGAGGCTACAATATTTCCCATTTAACATGATTATACGACCACCATCTCTTAAATAAATATGATAAAATTTCTAAAAAAATTTCTCCAGAAACCTTCTCTTCTCACCGATTATGCGGGTAAAACCGACATTGGCAGGGTAAGGACGAACAATGAAGACTGTTTCTCTGTTCTTGAGGGAAAAGATATTTTCATCGTCGCCGACGGCATGGGGGGCCACAAGGCCGGTGAAATAGCAAGCCGTACCGCTGTCGAGATAATGCGCCGCCATTACTCCCGGAAGGTTGTTGACGGAATGAGAGGCAACAAAGAAGAAACCCGTCATACAATGATAAGCAGCTTTGAGTTGGCAAATAAAACCATTATCGACCTGGCCAGTGAAGATGATGACCTTGAGGGCATGGGCTGTACCATGGTCATGGTTTTCTTTGACAACAATATTCTCCATACCTGCCACGTGGGAGATGCGAGATGCTATCGTGCCGGAGTAAATGGCCTGACCCAGATAACAAACGACCACACAACCCTGATGGAAATGCAAAGGGCTGCCTCTCAAGAAAAAGCCCCCCCGGACCCCAAGCAAAGCCGCCATGTGGTGACCAGGGTTATCGGCTACCCTTTCCCGGAGCCCCCCGAATACCACAACATAAAACTTAACGAGGGAGACCGGATTCTCCTTTGCTCCGACGGTCTCTGGTCAATGCTGGATGATGAAAAAATATACAACACGGTTATTGATTCGGAATCGCCATCCGCACTGGTTGAAAAGCTGGTTGATCTCGCCAATGCAGCCGGTGGCAATGATAACATTACCGCCTTGACGGTTTTCTGCTGATCTCCGATAATCCTGCCATTAACATGGTGTTGAGCACCTCCGGTTTTGCCAATTACAATCCGAGTGAAAATATCTTGCCCATTTTCGCATGCGATTTCTTGCCATATGTTTGACAATAGCTTATATAAGTGGTTTAATATCTGAGATTTAGGGGAATTTTTATTAACATTTTAATATCAATTCAGGGTTAGTTTATGGGTCCCAAGCTGCACTTTATCGTAACCAGCGAACAGGGTCAGGCCAGAACCTTTGTTTTTTCGAAACCGGCCCTAAAGAAGCTTCTGGCCGCACTTTCTGCAATTTTCCTGGTTTCCACTGTTGCCGGCATTTTCTCGTCGATTCAAAATTTGACCCTCAAGGTCCAGATCGATTCCCTTGAGAACAATGTCTCATCCCTGTCCACCGAGAAAAAAGACCTGCAGGACTACGTGGTCGATCTGAAAGAATCCACCAAGGCACAATTAACCGGCGCTTATGGTGAACTTAACCAACGAAGCCAGATAATTGACTCGATTCTTACGACACTTGATATAACACCAACCTCCCTGGCCAGCAGGAACCTCCAGAACACTAAAGATACCGGCGGGCCGTTCACCAGAGTTTATCAGGAGTCCTTCCAGGATCTGGTAATCAAGGTAGACAAAGATCTGAAAATGATCAAACCTATTCCCCTGGGGTATCCAATAAACGCCAACCGAATATCTTCCGTTTTCGGTAGACGGACAGACCCCATGAACGGCCAATCAGCCTTCCACGACGGGATCGATCTTAGCGGCAAAAGAGGATCTGATGTCAGGGCCACCGCCGACGGTAAAATTGTCGACCGCGGTTACAACGACACTTACGGCTGGTACGTCAAGGTCAATCATGGCAACAACTATTCGACAATGTATGCCCACAATTCAAAGATAGTCGCCCGCTGGGGAAGCCAGGTTAAACGGGGCGACGTTATTGCCAAAGTGGGTAATACCGGGCGCAGCACCGGCCCACACCTCCACTATGAAATAAGGCATAAGGGCAGGCCGATCAATCCTTCTAAATACCTCAAGATCAATAAATTGATCATCAACAACAACGGATAATCCAAAAACAGAGGCACCGACCATTCCATGAGCATATTCAACGAAAAGAAAGAATCTTTGATGCCCTCCGAGGCAACTCCCATTAACAGCATAATCGGTCAGGACATGACTATTAACGGAGATCTTTCCTTCAGTAGCAAAATTCAGGTTGACGGTAAGATTGAAGGGAACCTCAGCGGGGATTGCCTGGTTCTCAGTGGTTCAGGAAAAATTATCGGGGACATTGAGGCAAGCACTGTTATCTGCCACGGCCAGATAGACGGCAACATCAAGGTCGGAGAGCTGTTCCTGAAAAAGAGCGGCGTTGTCAACGGTCGTATAGAGACATCAAACCTGTCTGTAGAGTCCGGCGGCACCCTGAATGGTGAGATCAAATCACAAACCCAGAACAAGGACCTGAAAGTTCTGGAGGGTTCCGCCGGCAAACAACAGCCACAGCTGAAAGAAGAGCCCCAGACCCAGAACGGCTGATTTCACACGGGAGCAAGCCCCCGTCAACTACCCAAATGCGTGGCAATGCATTTGACATTCGGCCATTTCTATTGCCGGAAGTAAATTTCGCCGAAGACAGATTAAAGACGGCAATCCGGAAACACCCAGCCCAACCGTGCACGAACCAA
The DNA here is from genome assembly GCA_039714695.1 of Thermodesulfobacteriota bacterium. GTDB lineage: Bacteria > Desulfobacterota > Desulfobulbia > Desulfobulbales > JAGXFP01 > JAGXFP01. Next base: position 2,671 of record JBDLIW010000032.1, read on the forward strand.
TAGAAAAGAATACCCCGCTTGCCGAACGAATGCGGCCCCGGGAGCTGGAGAGTTTTATCGGCCAGGAGCACCTGCTTGGCAAAGATAAACTTCTAAGGCGACTGGTCGGGCAGAGCAGAATGCCATCAATCCTGTTTTGGGGTCCACCCGGTGTTGGAAAAACCACCCTTTCGCACATTCTGGCCCAAACCACCGGGTATTATTTCGTCTTTTTCTCAGCAGTCCTCTCCGGCATAAAAGAAGTCAGGGCGATTGTTGCTGAAGCCGAAAAAATCCTGGCCCACAGCCGGCAGAAGACCCTCCTGTTTGTCGATGAAATCCACCGTTTCAACAAAAGCCAGCAGGACGCCTTTCTGCCCCACGTTGAAAGTGGTCTTCTCACCCTGATCGGAGCAACGACGGAAAATCCCTCCTTCCAGATTATCGCCCCACTTCTTTCCCGCTGCCGTGTTCTTGTTTTAAATCCCCTGTCCCGGGAAAATCTTAAAGAGATAATTAATCGCGCCATAAGCGACCAGATTAAAGGCCTCGGTAAAGATGATGTCACAATCGAGCCGGAGGCCCTCGAATATCTGGTCAGAATGGCCGATGGCGATGGCAGACGGGCATTAAACAGTCTTGAAGTTGCATTTTCCATTGCTGGTCCGAAAACCAACGACAACCTGCTGATCGACCTATCAACAGTAGAGGAAGCAGTCCAGCATCGCAGTCTTCGTTACGATGCCGACGGCGAAGAACACTACAACCTGATTTCCGCTCTCCACAAAAGCATGCGTGACAGTGACCCGGACGGAGCCGTCTACTGGCTGGGGAGAATGCTGATGGCCGGGGAAGAACCTCTCTACATCGCCAGGAGGATGATCCGTTTCGCCTCAGAAGATATCGGCAATGCCGATCCACAGGCCTTGACCCTGACGATAAGTGCCCGGGAAAGTTTCCACATCCTTGGCTCACCGGAAGGAGAACTGGCACTTTTCCAGGCCGTCATTTACCTGGCCACCGCCCCCAAAAGCAATGCAACATATACCGCTATGAAAAGCGTCAATAAGGAAATCAGGAAATCAGGCAGCCTGGAAGTCCCCAAACACATACGGAACGCCCCGACAGGTTTGATGAAAAGCCTTGGTTACGGGGAAGGATACAAATATGCCCATGACCACAAAGATGGTGTCGTCCTGCAGAACCATCTGCCACACGGAATTGAAGGGTGTAAATTCTATCAGCCGACAAACCGGGGCCATGAAGCCCTCGTTGCCGATCGCCTGACTAAATGGCAAAAAATACTTAAAGAACGAGCTTCCCGAGATAAAAACCCGGAAAGGAACAAGTAATGACCAGATACCCTGTTAAACTGATCATCCTGATGCTCTCCATGCTGTTGCCCATAAGTGGCGGCCTGGCCGGGACCCGCGAGGCAAACAAATTCACCCTCCTCTATTCGAACAACGTCAACGGAGAAACCGAGCCCTGCGGCTGAAAAAGCAAGCAACTGGGCGGTCTGTCCAAAAAGGCATATCAATTCTCCAACATCAAAGCAAAGAATGACCAACCCATCCTGATCGTTGACGGAGGCGCCCTGCTGTTCAAGAGCGACACCATCGCCGCAAACCAGCTGCCCCAAGCAAAAATCACCGCCAGGGGAATCGTCAGGGCTTACGATCTCATCGGCTACGATGCGGTAGGGATCAATAGCCGCGATCTGGCCGGCGGGCTTGAATTTCTGCAGGAAACCGCAGGCAAATCACAATTCCCCTGGGTAAGCGCCAACCTCATCAGCAAAAAAGATAACAAACCGCTTTTCTCCCCACACATTTCCCTGAAGCTCGGTGCTATTAATGTCGGCATAACCGGGATCACAGACCAACTGCCGGCAGGATCAACAATCCTGGGTAAGGATTATGAAATAACTGAATGGCGAAGAGTCCTGCCTCCTGTCATCGAAAAGCTGGGGGCGGAAAATCACTTCATTGTTCTGCTTACCGGTTTGGATGACAAGGAATGCCGGGAAATAGCCGCATCCTACCCATCAGTCAAGATGATCATCCAGGCGAAAAGTTTTCCAGCTAACCGGGAACCTATCAGGATCAGCCCCGACACCATCCTTACCCGAACCGGCAAACAGGGGAAATATGTCGGGGTTATGGATATAAAATGGCATATTGGCAGCACCTGGAACAACCCCAGGAACAAGAACATCATCTCCGCTAAAAAAAGCGAGAGAGACCGGCTCAACAAACAACTGGCAAGATTGAAAAATCGCCCGGAGCAACGGGTTAGCTCATTGAATCTCAGAAAACGACTGCAACAAGTTGAAGAAGAGATCAATGAACTTGAGGGTAATTACCCCACTGTCTCCGGCGTGAAAATTGCCGAGTCTTCCTTCCGTAACTGGTTCCTCTCCATGGAAAGATCTATGCCGGATCATTCGGCAGTGCAGAAAGTTGTCGACGAAATCAATCATGACCTTGAAGCCCTGGCAGGAAAAAATCGGCCGCAAAACAAGGCTGGGGGGCCTTCCAACAGAGGATTCAGAGGATGGCGAAAATGCAGCAAATGCCACCCGAACCAGACCGGCGGCTGGCAGAAAACACGACACGCCGGGTCATATCTCACCCTGGTGGAGAAAAAGCAGCATTTCAACCTGGAATGCCTGTCCTGCCATGTCACCGGTTTCAATAGAAGCGACCCGGCCTCGGCCCTTTCCCTGCCCTCGGATTTACAGATGGTCGGTTGCGAGGTCTGCCACGGCGCCGGCGCCCAGCATATCGCTTCACCTGGTGGCAGCAAGCCGATAGCGGTTACCGAAAAAATCTGCCGCAGTTGTCACACCCCCGACCGGGACAGTGACTTCAACTTTGAACGGGACCGTAAAAAAGCCCACATAATCGAACAGAGATAACCCTGCATAAAAAAAAGCCCCGAGCGAATCCGCTCGGGGCTTTTGAGAAAATCAGTACAGAACTATTACAACTTAGGCGCCAAAAGCCTCCTGCAACGGCGGTACAGCCTGCTTCTTGCGGCTCATCATGCCGTCGACCCACATGGTGTTATCGGCAATTTTACCACCAAAAGCTCCCTCAATGACGGCAGGCTCATCAGAGATAACCATCAGATCAGTACCTTCCTTGACAACATCAGTGAGCATGAAGAGTACGGTATGACGACCATCGGCTTTGACCTCTTCAACAGCCTTGAGCAGGTCGCCACGGATATCGGCTACCTGGTCAAGGGAAGCAAGCTCGATCTGGCCAATTCCGACTTTCTTGCCATTCATGTCGAAATCCTTGTAGTCACGGAAGACCAGATCCTTGACCGGAACCCCGGCCACGGAGGATTTGGCCATGAGCATATCCATGAACAGTGCATCCTGATCAGCAACTCCAGCAACAGACAGCAGCTCCTTGACCGCAGCCTTGTCTTCGTCGGTGCAAGTCGGGGATTTAAAGTTAACGGTATCGGAAAGGATAGCCGCTACCATGCCGCCGGCGATGTCCTTGGGCAGGTCGACATTGTTGTTCTTGTACATCTCGAAAAGCACGGTGCAGGTGCAGCCCACCGGCTTGGCATAGAAGAAGATCGGGCCGTTGGTGGTGATATCGCCGATTTTGTGATGGTCAACGATGGCCACTACATTGGCATTGGTAACATTGGCCGGGGCCTGTCCGATATCACTGAAATCCACCAGCGCAACATCCTTACCATCGACGTCGGTCAACTCCTGGGGAGCAGTGAGGCCGAAACGATCAAGAACCAGCTTGGACTCGGGATTTAGGTTAGCAGGGTCGATCTGCGCGCAGGCGACCGCATCAGTGCCGGTGGCCTTAAGATAATGGGCATAAGCAATGGCCCCGCAGACAGAATCGGTATCGGGATTGGAATGGCCGACTACATAAACACTCATAACGAGAATCCTCCAAAAGTTTATATTTGAAACAGCATTTTAATTAACGAACAAGATAGCGACCGGCTGGCCGCCCCTCTCTCTTATAGTTCAAAGATCGGGATTTTAGTGAGATTGAGGTGTGTAGTCAAGTAGAATAAAAATTTAACAATTAATCAGGTGCATCACAGATCTACATTGAATGACAGAAAGGAGATATCAGGATCGCGATACAAATCGCTATCGAGCATAAAAAACCTGCCACCTGTCTCTCTTAGGAGGAAGAGAGACAGGTGGCAGGTAAAATACCACTAACATTACGCTTTGCCCGAGAAGCCGTTACGGATGTATGCGGCTTGTCAGGCACAAAATTATCGGCCCAACCTCAGGCTGCCAGGCGGGCGGCTTCTTTTTTCTTTCTTATGGAACAAGCCCTTTCAAGGGCTTTTTTCTTGCCGTGTTTGGCGATGGAAACAGAGGTTTTACCCTGTCTGCCCTCACGATTTACCCAGCTTACCTCATACCGGCCGAGTTTATCGTTCAGCCTTACGCCAACAACACCGGTCGTAGTATTGCTTACAGTCACCATGTGCCTGTCGGTACGTTGTTTGCCTAATTTCGATTCAGTTGCATCACGCCACGCCAACGCGGCCAACAGGCTGGAATATCACCCACCGGTCTTCTTGTCTGAAAAGAACTTGGAATGGGTCTTTCCTTTAAATCTTACCCGTACATACCAGCCATGGGTTCTTTTTGATTCCTGATCGATCCTGGCGACGTCCTTGTGTTTTTCAAGAAGTATTTTCTTTGACATCTCTATCGCTCCTTTGTTACATCAATAGTCCCGGTCACCGGAACCTTTTTGAGTTAAATAAGGGTGTTTACCGCTGCTTATGCGTAAAAGATAATTATTGTCAGGTTTTATGCAAACTATTAAATGGACT
>JBDLIW010000033.1:0-7494 GCA_039714695.1 Thermodesulfobacteriota bacterium
AGACCTTCATTGATCATATGCAGCAGCGAGTCGAAGTCTATCGGCTTCTCAATGTACTGGAAGGCCCCCATGTTACTCAGTCTGGATTCCATTTCCGGTGTGCCATAGGCAGTCATGGCGATAACCGGCAATTCGGGGTCAGCCTGGCTGATATGGGCCATTAGCTCGAAACCATCCATTTCAGGCATGTTGAGGTCTGTTACCACCATGTCGATTCCGCCTGCGTCGACAATCTTAGCTGCCTCTTGGCCGTTATTGGCAGTTTTTATACTGAACTTGTCCTCATTCACCTTGAGCATGTCAGCCAGGCTGAGCAGGAAGTTTTTCTCATCATCTACAAGCAGGATGTTCTTCATCTATGGGCCTCTGGTTAATGATAAATTGATATTCTAGCCCGCCGCCTGTCGGGCCGGCTTATGGCCAGGAGTGACGGGTGAAATTTGTTTATGTAAAATCAATAACAGGAAACTTTTTATAATAATTATTTGCTGCCCATGTCAAGCAATGGGTAATGGGCAAGTAAATAATAACCGGGGCATCTCTTTAGAGAGCCGGCCCGGCCCGGGATAGCGTTTGCTGGATGAGTTTATTTCATGGTTGCGGCACTGACCTGCCTGAGGTCGGTATCCCCGTTGAGGACTTTAATAATTCCATCCTGTTTAAGGGTACGCATCCCGTTTTTCAGGGCGGCGTACCTGATATCAGCAACAGGGGCGTTGCTTTCGATTTTGCCCCGCATATTGTCGTCGGTCACCAGCAGTTCGTGGATTGCCAGCCGACCTTTATAGCCGGATTTCAGGCAATGCCCGCAGCCTTTGGCCCGGAAAACGGTGGCGCCTTTTTCAATTTCCAGGGGTTTTGTCGGGTGCTCCCCATACTCTTTTTTGAATACTTCAATTTCCTCATCTGTCAGCGTATGTTGTTGGCGGCAATGGGGACAAAGTCTTTTAATAAGGCGCTGGGCGAGAACTCCGAGCAGTGAGTCGGCGAAGTTAAAAGGGTCGATGCCCATGCCCAGCAATCTAGTTACAGTCTCGGGGGCTGAATTGGTGTGCAGGGTGGAAAAAACAAGGTGACCGGTCAGAGCGGCTTCGATAACCGTATTAGCGGTTTCTTCATCACGGGTCTCACCAACCATTATTACATCCGGGTCGGCACGGAGAAAGGCCCGGAGCACTCTGGCAAAGTCAAGACCGATTTTCGGCAGGACCTGAACCTGCCTCAGGCCGTCCTGGACGATTTCCACGGGATCTTCTGCGGTCCAGATCTTTCTTTCAGGCCGGTTAATAAAACCCAGAGCTGCGTGAAGAGTAGTCGTCTTACCGGAGCCGGTGGGGCCAACTACCAGACACAACCCATAAGGGCGTTCAATAAGGGTTTTTAAATCCTCCATGTTTTCTTCATGCAACCCCATTTTTTTAAGGGGTAGCGCGTCACCGCCGGCCAGGATACGCATGACCACGTCTTCATTACCGCCTACGGTGGGCAGGGTCGCGACACGAAGCTCAATGTTCTGTCCTCGTCTGGTCCGGAATTTGATTTTACCATCCTTGGGCAGTCTTTTTTCGGCAATGTCCAGTCTGGAGAGGATCTTGATTCTGGAAACCAGGGCTCGCTTATAGTTGTACGGTACGGTCTGAAAGTTTGAACATTCACCATCGATCCGAAATCTTACCAGGGCCCCGCGCTTGCCAATTTGCGATTCGATATGGATATCGGAGACACTTCTGGAGTAGGCTTCCTCGATTATCCGGTTGGTCACCTTGACCACCACTCCTTCTGAATCAGCGGCATGCTCGTCTTCAATATCATCATCTTCGTACTCTTCCTCAACCAGCTCAAGTTCGCCGAAAACATCGTCTTCATCATCCAGGAGGGAGTCGCCCTTGCCATGGTAATGGTCAATGAATTTACCAATGTCTTCCGGGAAGGCGACTGCAAACTCAATAACGTTGCCCTTTAGCATCGAACGCAGATTGCCTTTCATTGTTTCGTTGGTCGGGTCCTCTGCGGCGATCCGTAAATTGTTGCCGTCCTCAAAAACAGGGATGCAGTTGTTCGTCCGCCAGAAATTTTCCTTCAGTTCCTGCAGACATTTGGCGGCCGGACCGACCTCAAGCTCATTGTATTCGACAAAGGGGCACTTGAAAAACTCGGCAATCGACTCGCCGATCGCCTGTTTTTCAACCTCGAAATCATTGATCAACACAGATTCCAGAGTTTTATGGCGCTGTTCCGATATCTGCTTGGCCCGGTCATATTGCTCTTCCGAGATCAATTTTTCTTTATAGAGATGGTAGTAACGTCCAAATTTTTCACCCATCGCGCCTATGATCTTGTAGCGCTGTTCGGCGTTACGAAAATCGGGCTGTACTTCGGTGATTGATTTGAGTGAGCGAAGAGCCTCCTGGACGTTGCCCATTGCCTCGTGGGTTGAGGCAAGTTGGTCAAGGACGCCAAGGCGCTCTTCCTTAGTGAGGGTGCGGTCATTAAGGGCGTTGTTCAGGTTCTTGATGGCCTCTTCCGGTTCTTCGTTGGCCAGGAGGCATTCACCGATCTTGGCATTAACGGCGCCTGGCCGGAACCCCCGTTCAAGGAGGACCATTAATTCGTCAATGGCATCCGAATAAAACCCCGCTTCGATTAAGCCGAGGCAGTTGTCAAATTTGTCTTCAGGAGTAAAGCCTTGCGCTGTAGGAGCTGCGGGAGGAGGGGTGGATGAATCTGAGGCGCTCAGCCTTTTTTCAATTTTTGGCCGAGCCGGATGGCCAGCGGGAAGTTGGGTTATTATTTCCCTGTATATTGCCTCGGCATTCTCCCTCAGGCCATGTTGGAGATAAAGGTCGGCTTCAGCGAGTTTGGTATTAAGGTCTGTTTTCTGGGCCATAAAAACACCGTTCCTTGATTTTGCCAGGTATTAACGTGCATATCCGGTTCAGGAAGAACCAATGAATGTCTCGACTGGTCCGATGCAATTTCAGTCGCGGTCAGACGATGGAAACTACCGGCAGTGTACTGCCGTAAACAGTGAGAGTCCCAGCAATGTCTGATTCTGACGTCCCCGGTGACCACAGCGCCTCTTCTGCCACGGAGATTGCCTCGGTCGGTGAGTCAAGCAGGAAGATCTTTCCTTTACCGGATATATACATGATAACCAGATATGCTTTTTTCTTCGATGAACCAACAAAGGTTGGCGGCGGCTGGGCAATTTCAAGCTCCATGTTTTTCAGGGTTGATTTGTCAAGTTCCGACAGGTCGCCACTGAAAAGGTTCTGCAGATTTGTCCATGGCATGGACTTGAGTTTGTTCAGCTTGAAATACGCCATGTCGCGGAAGGCTTTGACGGAGACCGGTGACTTGCTCTCAAATGCCACCTGTTCGGGGGCAAGGCCCACCAGCTGTCCGCCCCAGGTTGTTTTCAGCAACCAATCCCATTGGCAGTGTGAGCTGCCGGCGGCAGCAGAAAGTGCCGCCGCTGCGGCCCCAGGAGCAATAATGGAAGCTCCGGAAATAGATGGCCTTACTTTTTCAAGGGCTTGTCTTATTTTTCCGCTTGTGGCTGATGGTGAGGAGGCTGTGCCGTTTTCGATGGACTTTGCCAAAGCTATACACTTGTCGATTATTTCCTCCGGGTCGCTTACGGCAGAAACCGCGGCAGCGGGAGCTTCGGGTTCCTGTACTCCACTTGGGCTGATGATCGCCGGGTACTCACCGGTAAGATCGAATTGGTGCAAGATTGGTGCCCCACCGACCACAACAGTAATGGCATCGTGGCTTTTTTCGAGGGCCGTGCGGATTTTCTTGCTTAGTCTGTAGAGTTTCTCGTAGCCTTTTGTCTTGGAGAAGAGTTTTTCCAGCTTGCTTATTCGTTTGATGCACCCATTCAAGGCATCAAGTTGTGATTCGAGCCAACCGTTCACACTTCCGAAACCACTGTATGACAGGTAGTCGGATGAAAAAGCGCCGACCAGCAGTTCCTGTTGTCCCGTAAGCTTTTCCCTTAGTTGCTTGACGGCAACGTGGAGCTTGGTCATTCCCGGTTTTGTCGAAAACAGTTTTTCGACGGGAGTGACCATCTTGATGGATTCTGCGGTGGTTTTTGCGTATGATTTCAATGCCTTGGCTGTTGATTCCGGGACTCTTTCGCCAGGGGCCGACCGGTCTGAACCCACATCAAGGTCAAGTTCGAGACCTAGATCAAGAGACGTGTCAAGAGCCGGCTCGGCAGCGGATTGAACGGGTGTCGCGGCAACCGGCCCGGGTGAGGCTTCCGGGGTGGCCGGTTGGGGCGGGGCCTCAACCGACAGTGCTGCCTGGAAGTCATCTCCGACGTCGAGGGTGATATCGTCACCTGCGCCGGTATCAGGGGTTATAACTGCGTGCAGATTGGATAGTGCTGTTGACAGTTTTTTTCTGGTTTCGGTGTCTGGGGGGCCGCCCTTTTCATGGGTATCCCGGATTGCCTGCATGGCATTTTTGAGCTGACTCGGCGCCGAGACGGGAGAGTTCCCCGGGGATTTCAGCATTGAAGTGAGTACGGTGTCCATCTGCTCGGCAACTTGGCCGATAGGGGTGGCTGCGGTCCAACCTTGGCTGGATATCAGTTTGCCAAGGATAGTTCTGGCCTTGGTTATATTGTCACTGTTTACTTCCCAGTCTATGGTCAGGAGAGACTCTTCCATTTCCGCAAAAATCTGGCCGACATCAACCGGAGGTGCTGTCTCTTCTGTTTCCAGTTCAAGAACAAAATCCTCGGCTGGCTCTGGAGCCGGTGGTTGTTCCGGGGGTGGAGGAGGTGCAGCAGAGGCTTCAGGCGGTGCTGCAGGGGGAGGCTCCGGTTCCGGTGAAAGTTCTAGTTCCGGGACCAGGGGAGCTTCAGGTTCAGGAGTGGGGGGGGGCTCTGGTTGGGGTTCAGGCTCAGGTGCCGGTTCAGGTTCGGGCGGAGGCGCAGCGGCTTCCGTCGTCAGGTCCAGTTCCGGCTCAGGTGTTGCCTGGGGCTGTTCTGCTTCTTCTGGTGGGGCTGCTGCTTCACCATCACCTGGTTTCTTGACGATATATTGACTGAAAAGATTGTTTGCGGCATCCTCTATGCCTTTGAACAGTTCGTCCTTATCCGTCATTCCGTATATCTCCGGGGCGAAAACCAGATCAGATTTCAGCCCAAGTCAAAGTGAGGGTGTGTTCTATCCCTGATTAATCGATGGTTGTTAACAGGTGCTTTTCCGCCACATAGCGAACAGTCCGCTTGGTGATCTCGGTAAGTGTTTCAAAAACTCCGACACCTGTTGTTGCTACTGCTTCGAAATACGCAGTTTTTAAATCGCAGTTAAGGTCTTGTTCCAGTTCCTCGATGGTTAACGTGGGAACCGGGGTGTCGCATAGATCTCTTTTGTTGTATTGCAGAATAATCGGCATTTCGGAGAGATTCAGGTTGTTTTTTTCCAGGTTCCGACGGAGATCCTCTAACCCTTCTATGTTTCTTTCCTGGCGTACTTTGAGGGGGTCTGCGACATAAACCAGTCCGTCACAACCCTTAAGCACCAAGCTCCGAGTCGCTTCATACATGACCTGACCAGGAACTGTATAGAGCTGAATCCTGATGTCAAAGCCGGATATCTTGCCGAGGTTCAGCGGCAACAGATCGAAAAACAGAGTGCGGTCACCCTTGGTATCAATGGTGAGCATCTTGCCACGGTCTTTGTCGTCCATGGCTTCGTGTATATACAGAAGATTGGTCGTTTTCCCGCACCTGCCGGGGCCGTAGAAAACTACCTTGCAATGAACTTCTTTTTTGCTGAGGTCGATGAGGGCCATTTTTATCCTTCAAAGATTTTAGCCAGAGATTCAGCGAGTTCAGCTACCCTGCATCTGATCAGACCCAAGGAGACGTCATCGCCAAAAATTGTTATGAGTATCAACTCCTGGCCAACCCGACCGAAGTGGATATTCCCACTCTTACCCTTATGGAAAAGGAGAGAGAAATCGTCTTCTCCTATGAGTTTGGCAATCTGGGAAGTGGCTGCCAGACTTGCTGCGGCCAGGGCCGCCAGCGAAATGGCATCAATGTCGATATGCTGCTGCTCATGTCCGCAATTGGCAAGAACGTTGCCAGCCGAGTCAATTAGCAGGGCGGTACGAACTCCTGCCTTGATCAGGTTGTTAACAATCAGATTCCCTGCTGCTTCCTGGGACTGAGCGGTGATCACGAAATCCGCCACGGAGGACCTCCTCAACAGTTGACCATGGTAGAATCATTTCAGGTGAACAGTGGCCAACCCCCAAAAACCGGTTTAGCCAGTCAAGATGCACCATGGTGAAATTTATATCTTTGTACAAGTACTTAATCAGGAAAGGCTTCCAAGTTACTCTCCAAATATTCGAAGCAGCCCGGTACATGCCCTCATAACTATCTTGAAGCATTAAAAAAATTACCTGTGTTAATAATATTTGTCAAGTTATATCAAAAAGGTAGAGACCGGTCAGGGCTGAAAAGACGGGTTGCTCGGGGTGGGGGTGAATAGTCGACCTGAAGATGTTATACATTACCAAGTTCGGTTATGGAGGATATCCTGTTGGAGAAGCATAAAACAAAAAGCATCGACAATCATTTCGGCGCCTTTATGGCCCGTTTAGCGGGAGAAAAATGGCAGGCTATTGCGCCGGTGGCAGGCATGGTCAGTATGGCGACCAGAGCGGGGCACGCCTGTCTTGATTTCAGAAATAGCCCGGAAGAGTGGAAAGTAATCAGCGATGACGAAGGCAGCGAGGCATGCTGGCCGGGTCAATGGCCTCCTGAGATAAAGGGCTGCCCGGTGGTTGGGGATGGTCCAGGGAGCACCCCTCTGGTTTTAGAGGATGGGCGGTTGTATCTTCGCCGATACTGGCAGTACGAAAAAGACATTGCCGACTACGTGCTGCTCAAAAGCGGGGAATCGGATCGTGCAGTTGATTTCGCCAGGCTTGAGCAGGGGATGGCAAGGTTGTTTCCCGGGCGCCGGGGAGGTGTTGACTGGCAGAAACTGGCCGCTATGGCGGTTCTGTTGCGGCCTTTTGTGGTTATCACCGGCGGCCCTGGAACCGGCAAGACGACAACCCTGGTCAGGATCATGGTCTTGTTGCTGGAGCAACAGGCTGGAGAAGATGGTTTGAGAATTGCCCTTGCCGCACCCACGGGAAAAGGGGTGGCAAGGTTGCAGGCTGTGATGGCTGAGATTGGCAAGGGGCTTGATTGCCAAGAGGACATCAGGGCAAAGATTCCGACAGGGGCCATGACCTTGCACCGGCTTTTGGGTCCGATCAAGGGCTCGCCTTTCTTTAAATTCAATGCCGACAATCGTCTGCCTTACGATCTGGTAGTGGTTGACGAAGCATCGATGGTTGATTTGCCCCTGATGGCCAAGCTGACCCGAGCGTTACCTCCTGAAGCCAGGCTGGTTCTTCTGGGTGATCACAACCAGCTGGCTTCTGTTGAACCAGGGGCGGTGTTGGGTGATT
>JBDLIW010000034.1:0-7474 GCA_039714695.1 Thermodesulfobacteriota bacterium
GATCTTGACGAACATGACATCCCCGATGTCCTGCCGCTGATGGCAGTCAGGGACGTGGTCATTTTCAATTACATGATAATCCCCCTGTTCGTAGGCCGGCCGACTTCCATTGCCGCAGTCAACGAAGCTCTTACCAAAGATAAAATGCTGATGCTGGCAACCCAGAAAGACGCCACTACCGACGACCCGGATCCGGAAGAGATATACGACGTCGGCATGGCCTGTATGATCATGCGGACCCTGAAATTGCCGGACGGGCGGCTCAAGGTACTGGTTCAGGCCATGAACAAGGCCCGAATCACCGAATATCAGCAAACCACTCCTTTTTTCCAGGTTAAAGTTGACCTGATGCAGGACGAGGAACTTGATAAGGTCACGGTCGAAACCGAAGCCCTGATGCGAACTGTCCGCGAGCAGACCGAGAAGATTCTTTCCCTGAAAGGGATCATGTCATCCGATCTTATGGTTATTCTTAACAACATAGAGGAACCGGGCCGGCTGTCTGATCTGGTTGTTTCAAACCTGCACCTGAAGACCGCCGAATCCCAGTCGGTTCTTGAGATCATCCACCCCGTCGACAGGCTGAAAAAAGTTTCAGACTTCCTGAACAAGGAACTCGAAGTCTCGGCGGTCCAGGCCAAGATTCAGTCCGATGCCAAAGAAGAGATGGGTAAGACCCAAAGAGAATATTACCTGCGGGAACAACTCCAGGCCCTGAAAAAAGAGTTGGGAGACATCGACGATCGTTCCCAGGAAATTGAAGAACTACAGACCAAACTGGCCAAAAAAAGAATGCCGCCGCCTGCCAAAAAAGAAGCACAGAAGCAACTTAAGCGCCTTGAAATGATGCACCCGGATGCCTCGGAAGCCACCACGGTCAGGACCTATCTCGACTGGATCCTGGATATCCCCTGGCGAAAATCCACCCGCGACCGCCTTGACATCAAGCAGGCCAAAAAAGTCCTCGATGAAGACCATTACGGCCTTAACAAGATCAAGGAGAGAATTCTTGAATACCTGGCCGTGCGCACCTTGAACAAATCAACCAAGGGACCTATCCTCTGCTTTGTCGGGCCTCCAGGGGTCGGCAAGACCTCGCTGGGCCAATCCATCGCCCGGGCCATGGGTCGGAAATTTTATCGTCTCTCCCTGGGCGGCATGCGAGACGAGGCGGAGATCAGGGGCCATCGGCGGACCTACATAGGTTCAATGCCGGGCCGGATTATCCAGGGGCTGAAAATCTCCGGGGCCAACAACCCCGTCTTCATGATGGATGAAATTGATAAAGTCGGGGCCGATTATCGCGGCGACCCCTCCTCGGCCCTGTTGGAGGTTCTGGACCCCGAACAGAATTTTGAGTTTACGGACCATTACCTGAACATGCCCTTCGATCTCTCCAAGGTCATGTTCATCACCACCGCCAATATAACCGACACCATCCCCCGTCCCCTGCTGGACAGGATGGAAATCATCCAGCTGTCCGGCTACATGCTGGAAGAGAAGCTGGAAATCGCCAAACGATACCTGCTGCCCAGACAGATCAAGCAAAACGGCATAACCGCCAAATTAATCGATATTAACGACAAGACCATCCAAAAGATCATCAGCCACTATACAAGGGAAGCCGGGCTGCGGAACCTGGAAAGGGAAATCGGCAAAGTCTGCCGTAAAATTGCCCGTAAAGTGGCCGAAGGATCGCGCGGGCCTTATAAAGTCACCGAGCGGACAATCGAAAAGTACCTCGGCCCGCCCAAGCACATTCCGGAAATGGAAAAAGAGATCATTGACCAGCCAGGGCTGGCCACCGGCCTTGCCTGGACCGAAGTCGGCGGCGAGGTCCTTTATATCGAGGTCTCCATCCTGAAAGGCAAGGGAGGCCTGCTGATGACCGGCCAGCTCGGCGATGTCATGAAAGAATCGGCCCAGGCCGCCTTGAGTTACTGCCGCTCCCACGCGAAAAAACTAAAACTTGATGAAAAATACCTGGAGGAAATCGATATTCATGTCCATGTCCCGGCCGGAGCAATACCCAAAGACGGCCCCTCCGCCGGCATAACCATGGCAACAGCCCTCTATTCCGCCTTGTCTGGCAAGAAGGTCAGTCAGGATGTAGCCATGACCGGTGAAATTACCCTGCGCGGCCGGGTCCTCCCCATCGGCGGCCTCAAGGAGAAAGCGCTGGCCGCCCTGCGGGCCGATATCAGGAAAATCATCATCCCTGAGCAGAACAAAAAGGATCTGATTGAAATACCAAAAAACCTCCGTGATCAAATGGAATTCATCCCGGTCAAAAACGTGGAGCAGGTATTTTCCCAAGTCTTTTAACCGGATGATCCCGGTTGGCTGAAAGACATAAAAAGACTGGATTGTTCTCGATAAGAGATGCGAAAGGAAATCCTGATCCCATGTCAATGATTACCACCAGAAGTTTATTCTCCAGAACCGTCGTGATAGCATCAGGAGTTTTGCCCATCCTCCTGATGCTGTGGCTGGGCGGCTACGCCTTTGCCCCTGGCCCAGGGGAACCGGGTCGGCAGACGCCCCTGGTCGTTCCTCCCGACATGTTCTATCCTGACATCGAAAAAAAACTTATCGCTCAGACCATTATCAGCCCGGACCCTCGTTTCAAGGTTCTCGCCTACCTGATGGGAGTAGCCTATTCACTGAAAGCCGGAGAATACATCTTTACCGGCGCCCGGAGCCCTCACTCGGTATTAAGGGAACTCCATAAAGGGTCGATAGTCCAGCGCCCGGTGACGATCAGGGAGGGGGCCGACCTTCAGGAAATCGCAGAGATTCTCGGCCAAGGAGGCTGGCTGAACCCGGACCGTTTCCTGGAGCTTACCCGCGATCCGGAATTCATAGAAGAACTGGGGCTAAAGGTGGAGTCCCTTGAAGGCTACCTCTTTCCGGACACCTATCTTTTGGAAAGAGGTGGCCATGACGCCGCCTCAATCATCAGGACAATGGTTGCCCAGATGCAGAAGGTTCTTGGTGAGACAGGTGCCGAGCAGGGAGAGCAGGAGGCCGGCCTGGATGTCCACCAAATCCTGACCCTGGCCTCGATAGTGGAAAAAGAAACCGGCCTCGCCCTGGAAAGGCCCCTTATTGCCAGGGTTTTCCTGAACCGGCTTCATAAAAAGATGAAGCTGCAGACCGATCCGACGGTTATTTACGGGATCGAGAATTTCGATGGCAACCTGACCCGCCGGCATCTCCGGGAGTACACCCCGTATAACACATACGTCATCAGGGGGCTGCCGCCGGGACCCATCGGCAGTCCCGGCAGGGCGGCAATTCGGGCGGTTATGGAGCCGGCCCGCGGCTCATACTATTATTTTGTTTCAAAAAACGATGGTTCGCATTACTTTTCCCGTTCACTATCCGAGCATAACCGCGCCGTCAACAAATATCAGAAAAGGCGGCGGAGACGCAAATAGAAGAGGAGACCACGATGCAACAGAACAAGATGCTCCGCGATAACCGGGGTTTTACGATTATGGAAATTATGATCGTCATAATCATCATCGGACTGATGGCCACCTTTGCGGCCCCCCAGTTTATCAAACAACTTGGCAAGGCCGAGCGGAACACAGCCAAGGCCCAGGTGGAAATGCTGATGACCGCCCTCGATGCCTATCGCCTGGATGTCGGCAGTTACCCCTCCCAGCAGGAAGGGCTTGAGGCACTGGTCGCCAACCCCGGTTCGGATGGCTGGCTCGGACCATACCTGAAAAAAACAAAAATCCCGGACGACCCATGGGGGCACCCCTATCTCTATCAGAGTCCGGGACAGCAGGGCGAGGTTGATATCTCTTCCCTTGGAGCCGACAACAAGGAAGGCGGAGACGGCAAAGACGCCGACATCAACAGCTGGGAGTGATTCTTTCCTGTCAAGATTGTTAACCGGTCAAGCTCCACCGCAACAACCGAAGTTGCGAAACTGCCTCCACCACCAAACAGCAAGCCGGATGACAGGCAGATTCTCCCTTCACCCGTCGGACATATTACCTTATGGAATTCGATCAATTATTCCTGCTGACCATCCAAAGCAGTTTTGTGCTGGGCATTGTCCACGGCATTAACCCCTGCGGCCATTCCTGGCTGGTCCTCGCGCCATTCGTTTCAGGGACCAGGCGAGGCCGCCGGGTGGCATTTCTGACCTTCTCCTTCTTGGCCGGAACCGCCCTGGCCTGTCTCCTGCTGGGCGCCACCCTGGGGGCCATATCGGTCACCATCCCCCCTGGCATCTCGAACTGGGTGGAAAACATAACCTCCGGAATCCTGATCCTTCTGGGAATCATCATGGTAGCCAAGCCCCACATTCTTCATCACCATGATCATGATCACCACGACCACAGCCACTGCCATCAGGGGAAATGCGCCGGGGACCGCAAACCGATAATGAGCCGTAAAAAAACAACCGGGGCCACCCTGTTCGGCATCGGATTCGTCAACATGATCATCCCCTGCCCGACAGTGGCCATTATGTACAGTTTCGCGCTGGAGTCGGGAAGTTATCTCAAGTCCGCAACGGTATTCGGGGTCTACGCCTTCAGCACCAGCCTGGCTGTCGGGGCGGTAATCTACGGAATCTTCAGGGTAACCAGCCTGGTGAGGACCCTCAGTCAGGACTGGATAGAAGGGGCGATCATGAGGACGATCGGGGTGCTGACTGTTTTCTTCGGTGCTTACTCCATTTACCTTTCCGGCTGACAGGCTACGTCTTGACTCAATATCACGACAAGTGGAAAAAATTCATAATCGTTGCCACGGGGGTCTTCATGTCCACCCTGGACAGCAGCATGGTCAATATAGCCCTGCCGACCATCATGAGTGAATTTCACAGCCCCCTGGCCGATACGGAATGGGTGGTCCTGGTTTATCTGCTCACCATCACTTCCACCCTGCTTTTCTGGGGGCACCTGGCCGATCGCTTCGGCCGGGGCCGGGTTTATGGAGCCGGCATGCTGATCTTCGCCGCCGGTTCACTCACCTGCACCATTTCCCAGACTCTGCTGCAGCTGGTACTTTCCCGTTTCGGCCAGGCCCTGGGGGCTTCGATGATGATGTCCACCGGCCCGGCAATTGTCAGGGAAAGCTTCCCCCATGAGCAGCTTGGCCGCACCATGGGACTGATAGGCGTGTCGGTTTCTCTGGGTCTGATGTCCGGCCCTACTGTGGGCGGGCTGCTGATTGAATTTTTCTCCTGGCGGTCAATTTTCTTTATAACCGTCCCCATCGGCCTGGTTTTTTTCTTCCTGGCCTTCAGGTTCCTGCCAATGAGCAGACCGGCCGGAGACGGGGCCATCGACTGGCCGGGGGCCGTAATCTGGGGGACAATCCTCTGCGCAGTAACCTTTTCCCTGACCCACCTGACAGAAACCAGCTGGTCGCTACCCACCTTGATAACCCTGCTTATTGCCGCCGGGGTTCTTTTTCATGTTTTCCTGCACCTTGAAAGAAAAACCCTCCACCCGTTACTACCGCTCGACCTTTTCAGCTCAAGGTATTTCAGCATGGGCATTATCAGTGCCGTTCTTTCCTTTACCACCCTGTTCGCAGCGATAATCCTCCCCCCTTTCTACCTGGATCGAATACGGGGGATGTCCCCCTCCCTGACCGGTCTGGTGATGATGGCTGTCCCGGCCTCAATTATGTTGACTTCCCCCTTGGCCGGCTGGCTGGCCGACCATCTTGAAAAAAGACTTATTGCAACCGCCGGCCTGCTGATCTCCTCCGCCGGTATTTTTCTGCTGTCGACCACGACCCAGACAACTGCCATTACCGTCATTTCCCTCCATCTGGCCATGGCCGGTTGCGGCCAGGCCCTGTTTCTGTCACCCAACAGCGCCGCCGTGCTGGGCAGCACTACAACCAGTCGGGCCGGCAGTGCAGCGGCTATTCTTGCCACTTCCAGAAATCTGGGAATGCTTCTGGGAATTGCCCTGGCTACCCTGGTCTTTACGATTATTTTTTCCAGCCGGACCCCGGGACTGGACATGAAAGATTTCCGGCCCGAATACGTTGAAGAATTCATCGCCGCCTTCAGTGGCGCCCTGCAGGTTGCTGCGACAGTCGGCCTGGCCGGGGCTCTCGCTTCATGGCTACGCGGCAGGTTGACATCACCGCCAGGATAGCCTAGAAAACAAACGCCCCCGCTGCAGACAAGTGACTGGAGGGAGACTCCGAGCTACGTGGTATCGGAAGTCAGAAGTCAGAAGTCAGAAGTCAGGAGCCAGAAGAAGACATTTTCACCTTTGATTCTGAATCCTGACTCCTGGCTTCTGGATTCTTGGGGTCGCGGTAGACGAGGATGCCCCTTCTTGGGGGCATAAGCGAAGACTTCGAGCCACGAGGTGTTACTACAAGAGAGAATAAAGCAGTTTGCGAGGGGATTTCAGGAGGTGGAATTTGTCAGCAGGCCGACCGGCAGGTTAACCACTACTTCAAGCCCGCCCACGTCTCTTTTCTTCATTTCGAAATTACCATCGTGGATTTTAAGGACATTCTCGACCATGGTCAGCCCCAGCCCCGTACCATATGTCTTGGTGGTAAAAAAGGGATCTTTTATCTTTTCCAGAGAATCTTCCGGCATGCCCTCGCCGGTATCACTGATAATGATCTGGACCCACTTGTCATCCTTCTCGACTTTCACCTCAATATTACCACCACCCGGCATTGCCTCAATGGCGTTTTTTACCAGATGAAGAAACATTTGCCGTAGCTGGTTCAAATCGCCGATGATTTCAATTTTCCCGGAATTGCATTCCAGCTGTGATCCAATGTTCTGCCTGGTCATATCGGGCTGGACCAGCATCATTGTTTTTCTTAAGGTGTCGCAGAGATTGACCGGCTCCCGGCGCAGGTCCTCAAATTGACCGGCATAGTTGTTGAGATCTTCCAGGACCTTGTCCAACCGGGCTGTCTCCTTGCTGATTACGTCAAGAAATCTCTTTTGCTCATTGGTGGCGGATTTCCGGGTGAGAATCCTGGCCATGCCGCCGATAGAGGTGATCGGATTTCTGATTGAATGCACCATCTGCGCAGACATCTGCCCCAGAGCTGAGAATCGCTCTGCCTTGACCAGCAGATTTTTGCTATTATCCAGTTCCTCGGTAAGGGCCTCCAGCTCGGCAATTCTTCTCTCCTGATCCCGATACAAATGGCTATGCTCAATAGCCAGACTGGCCTGACTGGCAAAGAGCTCCAGAGAATTGATATGGTTGTCGGTAATTTTTCTGCCGGTCACAAAATTATCGGCAATTATCACCCCAAACGACCGACTGGGCGAGAACAGCGGTACCACGACAAACTCTTCTACCTTAAGCAGTTCAATGAGATCTCCGGGGACCACAGCGGAGTCCGCCCCTGAGGCCTCCCTTCTTTCAATGGCCTCCGGCCATCTCTTTTCCCCCGTCAACCGCTCATGGGTACGCCTCTCCAGGAAAATTGGGATACAGCCGTTTTCCGG
>JBDLIW010000035.1:0-7449 GCA_039714695.1 Thermodesulfobacteriota bacterium
TGAATAAGGAGGAAATGTGGAAGAAATAAGGAAAGAGCAGTAAGGGTGAAAAATGCTCTGGCCAGCAGCTTTCCTGTATGATAACAAGAAGACGAACTCTTATTATTAAGGAGGAGTGTTGGTGTTCATCAGTATCAGATATAAATTATTTGCAACATTGCTGGCCGCAGTTGTTGTCGTGGTGGTCGGCATGTTTTTCCTGATTCACTGGAGTTTTGACCGTGGTTTCCTAAACTATGTCAATACCGTGGAAACAAAGCGGCTTGACTCTCTTGCCGTGAATCTGCAGGAAGCATATGGCGACCAGGGAGACTGGCTGTTTCTTAGGGAGAACCCGCGTCTCTGGCGACAGTTCCTGGCGGCCTCCACCCCTGAGGGGCACCAGCAGTTTAACCCGCTGGCAGATGTGATAATACCTCGGGAGGGCAGAGGCAGACACCACTCTCAAGGGATGGGCAATGGGATGCGGCAGGGCAGAAAGCAGCCCCGTAATATCCGGGAGAAGATGAAACATCTCTTTGAGTTCAGGGTCGTGCTGCTTGACGCAAATAAAAATGTGGTGATCGGCCCCCGGAGATATCCTGACGCCGAGATGAAAATAATCCCCTTGGAGCAGGGTTCAATTCCGGTTGGTTATCTTGGCCATATTCCCCAGAAAGATTTATTCGCCCAGCATCAATTGCATTTCGTCCGGGAACAGAAGAAATCGTTTGCGGTTATCTCCCTGTTAATTGCCGCCCTTGCCGCCTTGATAGGCTTTCCCCTGGCCAGCAGGCTGCTAAAGAGGATGAATGCTTTGGCCAACGCAACCCATCAATTGGCCGCCGGGAAGTTTGACACCAGGTTGGAGGTGGGGCCGGCGGATGAATTGGGGCAGTTGACCCGGGATTTTAATTCTCTGGCCCTGACCCTCGGGAAAAATGAACAAGGCCGCAGACAATGGGTGGCCGACATCTCCCATGAACTGCGGACCCCCCTGGCGGTGCTGCGCGGCGAGATCGAGGCATTGCAGGACCGCGTGCGACCATTTACACCGGAGGCGGCGAGTTCTCTGCATTCTGAAGTGCTGCGGCTGAACAGGCTGGTGGATGATCTTTTCCAGCTTTCCATGTCTGATATCGGCGCCCTGACCTACAGAAAAGAGCAGGTAGATGTGGCGGCAGTCCTGAATCGGGCCGCAGAGCTGTTCAGGCCTGAATTTACTGAAAAAGATATCTCCCTGACAGTATCTGCGCCGCCAGAGGGTGAAATGTCTCTCTTTGGTGATCCGGAACGGTTGCAGCAGCTCTTTGATAATCTGTTCAGTAATTCACTGAAATATACCGATTCGGCAGGGAGCTTGAAAATCATTTGCCAGTCAGTTGCAGGAAACACAGAGATTATCTTCCAGGACAGCAGCCCGTCCGTCCCGGCCGCAGATATTGACCGATTGTTTGAACGTCTCTATCGAGTGGAAAATTCCCGGAGCAGAGCCTCCGGCGGAGCGGGACTTGGCCTGGCAATCTGCAAAAATATTGTTGAGGCCCATGGCGGCAGCATTGTCGCGGAATCATCCCCGCTGGGCGGGGTGTTGATCAGGATCACCCTGCCGGCAGGAGAACAAAGATGACCAGGATCCTGATCGTCGAAGACGAACCGAAACTAGCCGAATTGCTAAGAGATTACCTGGCCCAGGCCAGTTTTGAGGCCACAGTTATTGACAATGGCCTTGAGGTTGTTCCCTATGTGCGGGAGCACAAACCCGATCTCGTTTTATTGGACCTAATGTTGCCGGGCCGTGACGGCATGGAGATATGTAAGGAAATACGGACCTTTTCCAACCTGCCGATAATCATGGTCACGGCCCGGGTTGAGGAGATAGATCGGCTGCTGGGCCTTGAACTGGGCGCTGATGATTATGTCTGTAAACCTTTCAGCCCCCGTGAGGTGGTGGCCCGGGTCAAATCGGTATTGCGCAGAGCAGGTGATGCAACAACCATTAAGGCCAAGGGGCTTATCCTCGATGAGGCCCGTTATCAGGCGTCTTTGTATGGCATTGATCTTGAACTGACGGCGGTTGAATTCAAGCTGCTAAGTTTCCTGGCGGCTAACCCAGGGCGGATATATTCCAGAGACCAGCTGATGGACAGGATATACTCCGATCAGCGAATCGTCAGTGACCGAACCATTGACAGTCATATAAAGAAACTTCGCAAAAAGATTGCCGGACAGAGCCCGGATGAGGAGTTGATCGGCTCGGTGTACGGGGTGGGTTACAAGTTTATTTGAAGGTAGCGTAACAAAATTTTCTCTTCAGGAAAGCCATTACAACCTGGATTATTACACTCTATTATTAGACCCGGCCACGGCCTTTGCCTGGCCTTCAAGAACCAGCCACTTCAGACAGTAAATTATGCGCAAAAAAAGGACGGGCAGCTGTAGCTGCCCGTCCTTTCCTATTGGGGGTCACTTCTCAATTTTGAAGCTCCCCGCGGCAGGTAAGCGAACAAAGGAGACTCCGAGCCGCGAGGAATGTGCAGCAAAGCAAATACCCTTGGGGTGTACTCACTGTTCATGTTCAATCATGATGTTCTTCATAGCCGCTGAACATCGCCTTGAAATGGGCCGTAGGGGTATGTCCTAAAGTGGCAAGGTAAGTATGGGCGATCATAAATGAGACAAAGAAATAGAACAGCAGCACATGGATGGTGTCCACGATGCGAATCCCGCCCAGCAGATCTATATAGTTGGCAAAACTACCTACCTGCCACAGGAAGATACCAGTGATAATCTGGGCCGGAATAAGGACAAACATCAGGGCCACATAGGCTTGCTGCTGCATGGCATTGAATTTGTTCTCGGGCGTCATCTTATGGGGATTCGGCTCCCCTTTAAAGATGCCATAGCCATAATATTTCGCCTGTTTAAGCGAATCATCAAAAAAGGTACTTAAGTTCGGGTAGTAGATCTTTATCTTGCCGGTATAGAAATAATAGACATACCAGAGGATATAGTCGGCAATTACCACAAAACCGACGTAGTTATGGAGAGTCACGGCATCCTTCAGAGAGAGGAAACTGATCATCTCGGCAAAACGGATCTGGAAGCCGGTGATTATCAGTAAGAGAAAACCGGCGGCATTGATCCAGTGCCATACTCGGACGGCGGCGGGGTGAATATATATTTTATCACTCATTTTTACACCTCTCCCTGATCATCATTTTGTTGTTTTTTCCTGCGCAAAGGGATGGTCAACAATCTTACCGACAGATGGCAGAACACAAACAGAAAGCCGCCGACAACCAGCAGGATGCCAATCTGGTCCAACAACCTGAGTCGGGCACTGCCCAGGGCGTTGAATTCAACGTGATAGGTGCCAAGGACCTGGCGGTCCACCTGATGAAACTGGATCGTCCCATCACTTCTACTGAGCATCAACCTGACATCCTGAAAGAAAGGTGAATCAATTGTATGACACTGGGAACACTCGCTACTGGCTGCTCCCCGGTTGACTTGGTGGACACTGGGTTCTATATCGGCAACCATCTCGCCATGGAAGGTAGCCCTGACATCCCAGCGCCGCAACAAGAGAACCAGATCGAAAAGCTCTTCACTATCAATAATTTCGTTCTTATCGCTGTCGAGAAGATTCATGAAGCCATTAAAATCCGTCCCCAGCAGACGTAACATTTCATCCGTTTCCAGAAAACGGCTCTGGACCAGATCAAATACCCGCAAATTTACATGCCTTGGGGTTTCTGGAGCATGACAGACGGTACATTCGACAAAATCAAAATGTGTCTCCTTCTGGGGCAGCCAATCATGGAATTTAACGGGATCGTGACATTTGCGGCAGAAGTTATTCTGCCTTTCCGCAACCGAGGCTATGGCAAGCGGAGTCGTGTAATGATACTCATGACAGGCATAACAGTCGATTGTCACCCCTTTACGGCCGGCTTTTTTGTGGACACTGTCGCTATAAGCCTCGCCGATCTCTTCATGACAGCTCTCACAGACAACTTTTTTCAGTTCCACCGCATGGGGAACATCATTGTCCATATCCAGTGCACTGATATCTGCGTGACAATCAACGCAACCGATGCCGTTGACATTATGGACTGAATATTTAAACCGGTTGGTATCGACAAAAAGTAGTTCCTTCATGCCGCTGGAATCAGATCTCTCCAAGGTATCATCACTATGACACTCCTGACACTCGTCATTCTCCAGTGCCACTCCTGACGCGGGCAGCAAAAACAGCATGAACAGAATTGGGGAAACAACAGACAAGAGGATTTTCCTTTTTCTCATAATCGGTTTCCTTCTTCAGATAATGGTTTTGGTGATGCAGAAAGGCCTGGAAACCTCTGTCTCCAGGCCACCTTCGGTTATTGATCATCGTGGTATTTTTATTTTCCAGGTTTGCATCGCCCCTCTTGGGTACGTAGCGCTTTCCATGTTCAGGATGCCTACCTTACATGCCGGTAACCGCTCCCCACCACTGGCGGATAAGAAGAACAACGCCACCGCTCTTGGCTACAGCACTTATAATGCTTGCCAGAGCCCAGAGACCGGTAAGACCTGCCAGCATTACGCCCAGTCCAATCCCCACCTGTGAGACACCGGTAACAACCCGTCCCAGAGAATCAGTAGAGGAATCAACATTTGTCAACTCTCTATCTTGTGTCTTAATCGTTGCGGCCATTTTCTTGCCTCCTGTCGGTTATTCTTCCGGTTATTATTAGCAACCGCTTATTAACTCTTCTGACTAGTTACTTTGCACGGAATGTGCCATCGACCGTAGCAGAGAAGGATAATAGCCAACAGAGACCCGACCTGAAGCAAACAATTTATTTAATTTCGCAATATCTCCTTGTATTTACGAACAATATACACATGACTTCAAAAGTTACTTAAAGATTCAATTCCTGAAAGCTATCGTCCCGTGCCAGCCAAGGCGGATAAATCAGCAACACCGCACACCACACATCTGTTGCACAAGGTGTTGCAAAACTTCTTTCATGCAACACTTATGTCTCAACTTCCCACTTGAGGTGTATTGCTAATTTTCTGATGTTTTCTAACTCCTGCAACCTTCTATTCATTTCTGGAAGAATTCAGGAGACAGTATTCAGAACTCAGAATAACTGCTTACCCGCCTTTCTCCTGGAGCTACCCCAAGGGTTCTGTTCAATCCCCCCTTGAGGGGGGCACTTCCTTCGGGGCGTCGCAAACTCGCTTATCTGTATTCTGACTACTAAGAAAATAGCGCCGGCTCACTAGCATGAAAATCTCTTGTTTACCAGTTGTTAATGCAACTGGGAAAGTTGAGTTATGTTGTTTCCGGGTCGATATTATAGGACCATATTTTTCGGTAAAGGGTGCTGCGGTCAATCCCGAGGATTCGCGCCGCTTTGGCCTTATTACCGCCGCTTTTCTTCAGGGCCTCTACTATCTTCGCTTCCTCGCTTTGCTGCTCGTGCGGCAACTCATCTGCAACTCTTTCGCGGGGGCTCACCGGCGAAACCGCCCCAGCTGAAGCACCTGGGGCTTCTTCGGCAGGCTTGCCAGCATATACTTCTTCCGATATGTCCGATTTGGTGATGGTATTATTGCTGCACATAACACAGGCACGTTCCATGATATGCTCAAGTTCACGAATATTACCCGGCCAGTGAAAATCTTCCAGAATGGCCATCGCCTGATCTGAAATCCCGCTTATCTCCTTGTCGAGCCGTTTGCTGAAGCGTTCGATGAAATGATTGACCAGCAGGGCGAGATCACCGTCCCTGGCCCGGAGCGGCGGCACTATAATATCTACCACCCTCAACCGGTAATAAAGATCTTCCCTGAATGCCCCCTCCGCCACTTTCTGCTTAAGATCGGCATTGGTTGCCGCAATAACCCTTACGTCAACCTTGATGGGGGTATCACTACCAACTGGATAGAAGGTCCGCTCCTGAAGGAACCTGAGCAACCTGAGTTGCATCCGCTGGGAGATATCACCTATTTCATCAAGAAAAAGGGTCCCGCCATCGGCCTGGATGATCCGGCCCTGCCGATCCCGGTCGGCACCGGTAAAAGAGCCCTTTTTATGACCAAACAGCTCACTTTCCAGTAAATCCTCAGGAATAGCTGTACAATCAACCTTGACCAGCGGCATATCATGGCGCGGACTCTCGGCATGGAGGGCCTCAGCAACAAGTTCCTTGCCCGTTCCCGATTCCCCGGTAATAAGCACCGAAGTATCAACCTGCCCTACATTTTCGATCAGGGTATAGACCGTCTGCATTACCAGGCTTTTGCCAACCAGGCGATGAAAACGGAGGCGATGGTTGCCCCGCTGTTCCAAGGCCTCCAGGCGGCTCACATCACGAGCCACCAGCACCACACCTATAAAATTTCCGACCGCATCCTCCAGAGGAGCTGCGCTTAACCTGAAAACGACATGCCCCCTGCTTTTCAGATCAAACTCAACCCGGTGTTCACTGACTTCCTCGCGGGTTACAATGGCCTTTCTGACATCCTCGGCAACCACCGTAAAGTCATCGCTAAGCTCATCAATCCTGGCGCCAATTTTCATTGCCGGCAGCGCTCTTTCCGCCCATTGGCTGGCCTTGAGGTTCATTTCTACAATCCGCATATCCGGATCGACAGAGATGATCTTGTCTCGCACACTTCTGAAAATAGTTTCGAGATAAGCCCGGTATTGGTTTTTCTCCTGCTCCAACTTCTCCTTTTCCTGTTGCAGGCTGTATTGTTGCAAAGCCAGCCGGGCGGTCCTGAGCAATTCGGCCTTTTTGACCGGCTTGGAAAGATAATCAAAAGCGCCCAGCCTAACCGCTTCGGTGGCGGTATTAATATTTGGATAACCGGTAACCATCACCACCGGACATTTCAGCTCCAACTCCTTGACTCTGCGCAGAAGGTCAATTCCAGAGGATCCTTCCATGACTATATCGCTGATAATAAGGTCAAACTCCTGGGTTTCGATAAGTTCAAGCGCCCCCTCAAAAGTTGAGGCAGTAGTCACTTCACCATACCCCTCCTTGCTGAGAAACATTTTGAAGGTCAACCGCAGGCTTTCTTCATCGTCGACCACCAGTATTTTGTACGCCGCAAGATCAAATTCGCTCATGTACCTGTCCTTTCAGATATTGGGATCCAGATTATTATAGACTCAACTTTCCGACTTGCTATCTCTGCTAATTTCCAAGATTTATATCTCAGTATTCAGAAGTCAGTATTCAGTATTCAGAATAGGGTAGTTTTCTTCTGACTTCTGACTCCTGTCTCCTGATTTCTATCTTTTGTCTTCTGTCTTCTGGGGCAGATCAACAATCAGGCTGGTGAAAATCCCTTCCTGACTTTCGACCCTCAGGGAGCCTTTAAAATTCTTTATTATGCCGTGACTGATACTTAAGCCCAGGCCAGTCCCCTCCCCCGGCTTCTTGGATGAAAAAAAAGGAT
>JBDLIW010000036.1:0-7363 GCA_039714695.1 Thermodesulfobacteriota bacterium
CGTCTGATCCCGGCCCTGACGTTGGGGAAAGGGCGTGGTGATGCAAAAGACCTGGCCGCGATCTCCACAAAAATTCTGTCGTACGGGGAGAAGGGCTCTTTACTGAAAGTTGTTTGCTGGCTTTGTCTTATTACGGCCGGGATTGTTGCCTGGCCGCTGTTGCATTACGACGGCGATCTGCGCTCGCTGGATGTTCCTTCCGCCTCGGTCAAAAGTGACGAGCAGGATTTTATCAGAACCTGGGGGCAGGAGGAGCAGGCCTTTGTCATTGCGGCGGCAAACGGGCAGGGAGAGGTCCTTGATCTTAATGATCGCGTTTACGACCTGCTTGTAGCACAGGGTTTACCGGCCGGAGTCCAGTCGCTGTCTCCTGTTCTTCCCGGTCCGGTCCGCCAGGGTGAGAATATCGAATCCTGGCGGCGGCTCTGGGCTGAAAGTTTGCCGGGGCTGAAAATCGATCTGCAGAAGGCTGCCCTCGCGACAGGATTCACTGCCGATGCTTTCCAGCCTTTTACGGACTTTCTGGCTGCGGAACCGGAAGCGCTGGTTCCCGGGAAATTACTGGCTGGGCCACTTCGCCCTTTTATTTCTTCTCTGTTTAGAAAAATTCCCGGCGCAGAAGGAGAAGGAGGTGCCTTTCTTGCCGCCACGATGGTTCCCGATATTGCCCTGAACCAGCAATTTATCAGAAAGGTCGGCGAAGAACTCCCCGGGGTGACTGTGATGTCCAGTAATCGCTGGCGGCACCGGGTCGAGGAATACCTGAAGGCCGATATTGTTAAATTGTCGGCAATCGCCGGCCTGCTTGTTATACTGATCTGTGCTGTTTTTTTAAGACACTTGCCGACGGTGATTGCCGCTCTTGCCCCGGTGCTTTCCGCTCTTTCGGCAATGTCTTTATTCTCTTTTATTACCGGGGGCAGCCTCAACATCATGCATTTATTGATGGGGATTATGGTAATCGGCCTGAGTGTTGATTACGGGATTTTTATTGTCAGAGCGTGCGGGGAAAATATGGACAGCAGAACTTTTTCCGCCGTGTCGATTTGTGCCCTCAGCACCTTGTCCGGTTTCGGGGTGCTGGCCTTCGCCGAACACCCGGCCTTATCCGCTCTCGGTATTACCGTCCTGATTGGTATCGGTGCGGCCTGGCCGACCGCCTTGTTGTTATCTCCTGCTTTGCTTCATCTGACCGGTTCGGGAGGTGCTTCTCGATGAGATGGTGCTTGCTGTTACTGGCCCTGATAAGTCAGCTTTACGGTTGCGGGGCGGGGCTCCAGGGATTGGCAACGCTGCCCGCTCTTCACCCCGACCGGCCCAGCCTCTGGCAGGTGAATATCGGGGAAGGGGAATCTGCCGTTTTCACCGGCCTGCTGGTTCTGAAACCGGAAGGAGATGTTCTGCGGGCAGTACTTCTCGACAGCATGGGAATAAAACTGCTCGAAGAGAAGATCGGTAGGGGAGGTGAGGTGGAAATCGTCTCCGGTATCGAGGCGGTTACCAGCCGAAGACTGCCCGCCTTTCTGGGAGAAGGTATTCACCGGCTCTTTTTCAGCCCCGGGCCACAAGACGGCAAGATCTGTCGTAGCGACGGCATTGTTGCCAAAGTCTGTCTGGGAGAAAAAGGGGTCGGTCACCTGGTCAAATTAAGGCGGACAGGGCCTTTTGTGTTGTGGAGTGTCGACTATTTCATTAATAATTATGATTCGTTCGCAGAGATGACCGGAGCCCGTCTGGATTCCGGTTGGTTTGTGCCTTCTCTGCATTTGAAAAAGAAAGATATGCTGAATGGAGCGACAGGTGACGCAGCTGAAGACCAATGAGGATCGGGTTTCTTTGTCGTTGCTGGCAGATGTTGTCAGTCGGCGCAAGTTCGATCGCCAGCGCCTGCTGGTTTCGGCTGAGCTCTGCTGTCCCCCTGATTTCCCGGCTTTTGCCGGGCATTTCCCCGGCCAGCCTGTTTTGCCGGCTGTAATTCAGCTGGCGGTAGTGCGGATGCTGGCCGGAGAAATCATTGATCAACCCCTGCAGCCGGAGAAAACCGAAAGGGTGAAATTCAAGAATATGATCAGGCCCGATGAGAAGGTTTTCGTCGAAGTCGAGCTGAAGGCAGTTGCTGAAAAATGGCAGGCAGATTTTCGCCTGAGAAATGATCGGGACACAATCGCCGCCGGCAAGCTGCTCCTAAGAGAAAGTGGGGGTTGATATGGGATTTGCCAAGGTATATTTCGAGACCGGGCCCGATGATCCGCCTCCCCTTACCGTGACGACATCCAGGCGGGTTCGCTTCGAGGAAGTCGATCTGCTGCAAATCGTCTGGCACGGTAACTATGTCAGCTTTCTCGATGATGGCAGGGTTGCTTTTGGTGATCTATATCCGGCCTTAAGTTATAATCATCTGCGGGAAAAGGCTGTTGCGGCGCCGATCGTCCAGATGCATATCGACTACCTGGCCCCCCTTCGCTTCGATGAAGTAATGGCCATCGAAACTACCCTTCATTGGGCGGATGCCCTGAAAATCAATTTCTCCTATAAAATATTCGCTGACGATGGACGCCTTGCGGTCCGGGCCTACACCGTCCAGCTTTTTACTGATCCGCAAGGGAATATGTTACTGGTGCCGACGGATTGGATAGAGGAGTTTCGTAATAACTGGCGGACGGGGGAGCTTGCATGACTGAGGTGGTGATCTGCTCGGCTGGAGCTGTTACCGCCCTGGGTAATCTGGAAGAGACCTTTCAGGGCCTCCTGGCAAACAGGTCGGCTCTTGCCAGCGGTTTTCTCGACGGTTCGCTGGCAAAATGGCCGACCGGGTCGGTCAGGGATATCGAAGCATCGCCGGGCTCCGACCAGCGGCAGCAGGAACTTGTTCGCATGGCGCTATCAGGCCTGCCGGGAATTCCCGAAGATGCATCCCTGCTCCTGTCGACAACCAAGGGGGCGGTTGACGAATTACTTGAGGGGGAAAGTAATTCCTGGCCCGGTCAGCCGTGGGATCTCGGGCCGTGGCTCGCCAGGATGGCAGGATTGACCGGGCCGGTTTCGACGATCAGCGCCGCCTGCGCTTCCGGGACGATGGCCGTAATTGATGCTGCCCAGCGTTTACGGCAGGGGGGGCAGGAAAAGGTTATTCTGGTTTTCGGGATCGACCTTCTCAGCCGCTTCGTGGTAAGCGGTTTTGCCAGACTTCATGCCCTGGCCAAAGAGAACTGCCGCCCTTTTGATGGTGATCGCGATGGTCTGGCTCTTGGCGAAGGCGCCGCCGCGTTACTGATGACCACGGCAGAAGAAGCAGGATCAAGGGGGTGGCAGGTACTTGCCCGGGTGAGGAGTTGGGGGGTATCCTGCGATGCCGGACATATAACCGCACCATGTCGAGAGGCCAGCGGTTTGCTGCGGGCCCTGAATAATTGCACCGGGGGCGGTGAGCTTGAAGTCGGGGCTATTAACGCCCATGGGACCGGGACTAAATTTAATGATGCCATGGAAATGAGGGCTTTCAGCGAGACCTGGCAGGGCAAAATCCCTTTTCATTCGGTAAAAGGGGCGATAGGTCACTGTCTGGGCGCGGCCGGAGTAATTGAAG
Source organism: Thermodesulfobacteriota bacterium (assembly GCA_039714695.1). Lineage (GTDB taxonomy): Bacteria > Desulfobacterota > Desulfobulbia > Desulfobulbales > JAGXFP01 > JAGXFP01. The sequence continues at coordinate 3,587 of JBDLIW010000036.1, forward strand.
CGGCCATAGCGGTTAAGAGCCTTGCGGCGGGCAAAATTCCGCCGACAGTAGGGTTGCTTGAGCCAGAGGGCGGTCTTTCCGGTCTTGATGGCGGTGCGGCCCAGGAGTTAATCTGCCCTTCAATATTGAGTTGTAATTCTGGGTTCGGAGGCATTAATGCCGCCGTCCTGTTCGATCATCCGGGGACAATATCACATGACCGATAAAACTGGTGACTTAAACCAGAAGAGGATATTGCTGGTCCACCCTCTGGGCTACAGGAAAGAGGCAGCGGGGCAGGATATTTCCAGGCTGGCCAATATCATGCCGCCACTGGGGCTGGCCGGGATCGCCGCCTATCTGGAACGGGATGGAATTACGGCTGATATCATAGACTGTTATGCCCGACCGGCTGATTCCGATGATCTGATAGCGGACTATATTCGGGAGAAGAGACCGGCCTATATCGGCTTGAGCTGTACCACTTCAAGTTTTCATGACGGCGCCCGGATTGCCGGGCTGGCCAAAAAGGTTGCGCCTGGAATCCAGGCGATTTTTGGCGGTGTTCATGTTTCGGCCCTGCGGGAGAAAGTTCTGGAGGACTTTCCTGTGGTTGATCTGGTCGTGGTGGGAGAGGGGGAGCAGGCTCTGGCCGAACTTATCAATGGCAGAGAAGAACTCTCAGCCATTGAAGGATTCATCTATCGCGATGGGGAAGGACAGGTCATCTTTAACGGATTCAGGAAGTCGTTTCTGGACCTTGACTCCCTGCCTTTTCCGGCCTACGAAAAACTGGCCGGCTATCCCGATGCCTACATGTTGCCGATATTCAATTATCCCAAGGCACCGAATACCTCGTGTATTTCCAGCCGGGGCTGTCCCTATGCCTGCAGCTATTGCGATCGCTCGGTCTTCCGCCGGAGCTTTCGCTATAATTCCGCCAAATACCTGTATGATCACCTCTGTTATCTGAAAGAGCATTTCGGGATCAAACATATCAACTTTTACGATGATCAGTTTACCTTCAACCGGCAGCGGGTGGAGGATTTTACGACAATGATGATTGATCACCCTCTGGGGATGACCTTCAACTGTGCGGTGCGGGCGGAGCATATCGATCTTGATCTCTTGCGCCGGATGAAAAAGGCCGGCTGCTGGATGATCAGCCTGGGGATTGAAACCGGAGATGAAGACCTGCTGGCCCAGCATCGTCAGAACGCCGATCTTGCCATGCTGGCCGACAAAATCAGGATGATCAAGAAGGCCGGAATCAGAACCAAGGGTTTATTGATGATGGGTTTGCCGGGTGAGAGCGAGGGCAGTATTCAGAAGAGTATGGATTACGTTTTCTCCCTGCCGATCGATGATTTCAACCTGGCCAAATTTACGCCTTTTCCGGGTTCACCCATCCATGAAAAAATTCATCAACTGGGTGAGTTTGAAGAAGACTGGCAGAAAATGGACTGCATGACTTTCCAGTTTATCCCCCGTGGTATGGCGAGGGAGCGGCTGGAAGAACTCTTCATCAAATATTATAAAACCCACTATCAGCGCCCCAAAGTACTCCTTGGATATGTTGCCATGTTGTGGAAATCTCCAGATAGCTGGCGTCGTTTTATCGCCAATTTTTTCGACTTTATCCGGTTTGCCCGGAACAATAAAAGGCTGGGAGATGCAGAAGAAAACCGTTAATTTCCCAGACTCTCAAATTGCCCTTAAGGCAAAGGGGCTGGAGAAAACATACCCGGGCGGCGAGAGAGCGGCCTTGGACGGCGTGGATATAACCATCGGGGCCGGGGGGCTGTTCGGGCTTTTGGGCCCTAACGGGGCCGGAAAGACAACCGCTATTTCCATAATGAGCTCCTTGCTGCGTCCTACGCGAGGGGCGGTGGAGGTTTTCGGTTTCAACGTCCTCTGCCATGGTCGCCAGGTCAAGCAGATGATCGGTCTTGTCCCCCAGGAGATTGCTCTGTACCGCGATCTTACTGCCAGGGAAAATCTCCGCTATTTTGCCGGACTTTATGGTTTGCGGGGCAGGGCGCTGGCAAAACGGCTTGATGAATGCCTGGATTTTGTCGGGTTGCTCGACAAAGCGGATCAACGCGTCGGCAGATATTCCGGCGGGATGAAACGCAGGATCAATCTGGCCGTTGGTATTCTGCACCAGCCGCGATTACTGTTTCTGGACGAGCCGACGGTAGGCATTGATGCCCAGTCACGAAATATGATTCTTGGTAGTCTTGCCACTCTCAACGAACAGGGAACCACCATGGTGTATACCACCCATTATATGGAAGAGGCTGAGCGGCTCTGCAAGGAGGTGGCAATTATTGATAACGGTCGGATTATTTCACAGGGTGAGCCGGGGACTCTGGTCAGTGAAGGCGGATATGATAATCTGCAGGAACTGTTCTTTTCCTTAACGGGCAGGAGTCTCAGGGACTGATGGAAATGTTTGGTAAATTATTAGCTACCCTGATCAAAGATTTGCTGATTCTCTGGCGGGACAGGGCCGGACTACTGGTTCTTTTTCTAATGCCGGCAGTGCTGGTGGTAATTATTACCCTGGTCCAGAATAATGTCCACAAGCTGATGGGTGAGTCCTCGGCCCAGGTAATTCTGGTGGATCAGGACGGAGGGGATCTCGGTGCCCTGATAGTCGAGAAGATGTCCGGGATTGAGTTGGTTCAGGGCATTAACGGCGAGAGGATCGAATATTCCCAAGCCAAGGAACTCGTGGCCGCAGGAGATTATCAGGCTGCATTTATTATCCCACCAGACACTACCAAGTCTCTAAAAGCCCGGGCCGCAGAGGAGGCAAGGGCAGCCCTTTCGGAAGAGGTTGCGACTGAAAGTTCTTCCTTGGAGCTGGAAGTACTCTTTGATCCTACCGTGTTGGGGGGATTCAGATCCGGCTTTAAAAGCTCTTTGGCGATGGCTGTTATGGAATTTGAGATCAGGGAGAAGATGGACGCCCTGGCCAGGATAATTCCTGAACATCTGGGTCGTGAAATTAAAAAAGAGGCCGGCAGCTTTGCCGAGTATATAAAAGTTCCCGAGCTTAAACTCAAACTGAACACCGAGCCGATCCTGGAGATCAGGTCCGGTTCTGCGTCACGGGGAGGGAAAGTGATTATTCCGACCCCGGTCCAGCATAATGTTCCGGCCTGGGCTCTGTTCGGGATGTTCTTCATCGTTGTGCCGATGGCCGGCTCCCTGATCAAGGAGCGGCAGGAGGAGACCTTGTCCAGGCTGCTGACTATGCCGGTTCCTTATCCGGTGATTCTGGCCGGGAAAACAGCCGCTTTCATGGCTGTCTGTTTCTGCCAGTTTGCGCTGATTATGGTGATCGGCAGATTCCTGCTGCCGCATCTCGGAGTTGATGCCTTTCGTCTTGGTTCGGAGCTGGGCGCCGCGTTTGTCGTAGTTGCTGCCGCTTCATTGGCGGCAACCTGTTACGGGATAATGCTGGGTACTATTTGCCGGACCTATGAACAGGCCTCGATGTTTGGTTCCATCTCGGTTGTTGCCGCGTCTGCCATTGGCGGCGTCATGGTCCCGGTTTATGCAATGCCTGAAATCATGCGTAAAATAAGTGTTATTTCTCCTATCGGTTGGGGGCTGGAGGCTTTTCTTGATATATTTGTCCGTGGCGGTGGATTGTCCACTGTGGCAGGAGAACTTGGGTTGCTGGTTGTTGTTGCGGCTGCTACTTCACTTGTTGCCTGGCTGCTTTTTGCCAGACGTGCCGGAGTTGCCTGATAATGAACTACCCCGCCGCAGGTAAGGAGTTCACGA
>JBDLIW010000037.1:0-7332 GCA_039714695.1 Thermodesulfobacteriota bacterium
GCTGGTTATGATCAGGTCGATATCATCCAGGAGAGCATCGCTATGTCCTCCCCCGGCCAGTTCAACGTTGTGTAGTTCTGCCCAGTCGCGAAAATCCTGCGACAGCTGCTCAAGGGGCGCGCTATCGGTCGCCGTCACCCTGGCGCCACGACTCACCAGTAACCTGACGACGCCAATCCCTGAACGGCCCAGACCAACCACCAGGACCCTGTTCCCGGGTCCGGTCAGTTCCGCAAGTCTGTTTTGAGCCGCTGCCATTTTCCTACCTCAGTTTCAGGGTCGCGAGGGCCACGAGCCCGAGCACAATGGAGACGATCCAAAACCTGACCACCACCGTCGGCTCCGCCCAACCCTTCTTTTCAAAATGGTGATGGAACGGCGCCATCAGGAATATCCTTTTGCCGCCGGAAAACTTGAAAAAACCAACCTGGAGGATCACCGACAGGGCCTCCATGACAAAAATCCCGCCGACAATGGCCAAGAGAATTTCCTGCTTGGTGATTATCGCCACCATCCCCAGGGCCGCGCCAATGGAAAGCGAACCGACATCGCCCATGAAAACCTTGGCCGGAAAGGTGTTAAACCAGAGAAAACCGAGGCTGGCCCCGACCAGGGCCCCGCAGAACACCGTTACTTCAGCGGCACCCGGCACATAAGGAATCTGCAGATAGGAGGCAAGTCCCGCATGTCCGGCCAGATAAGAGAACAACAGGTATACCCCGCCGGTAATTACTGTCGGCCCGATTGCCAGTCCGTCAAGGCCATCGGTAAGATTGACCGCATTTGACGAGCCGACAACCACCAGAATCGCAAAGAACATATAGCCCGCACCCAGATCCGGTCTGACGTCTTTCAAAAAAGGAAAGCTTAAATGACTGTCGAAATCCGGATGATAGAAGAGAACCGCCCCGGCCAGCACCGCGCCAAGTACCTGAAAGATTATTTTCCCGCGGGCACTTAAGCCCTTGCTGTTTTTCTTCGTAATTTTCCGGTAATCGTCATAGGCGCCTATTCCTCCGAACCACAGGGTGACGGCGAGGATAACCCAGACATTATGGCTGGTCAGGTCAACCCAGAGCAAAGTCCCGAGCGTCACGGCCAGCAGGATCAGCACTCCTCCCATGGTCGGCACGCCCTGTTTGCTGAAATGGCTTTCCGGGCCATCCTTCCTGATCACCTGGCCGATCTGTTTTTCCTTCAGGAGGCGAATAAAGAACGGCCCCACGACGAGAACCAGCAGAAAAGCGGTGACGGTTGCCCCGATCGACCGGAAGGTGATGTAACGAAAGACATTGAACCCCCCGAACGTTTCGTGAAGGGGATAAAGCAGATGATAAAGCATTTAGAAATCCTCCTTGAGAGCGGCAACTACCGTCTCCATCTTCATTCCCCGGGAACCTTTGACCAGCAACCAGTCCCCGCGGCCCAGCTCGCCATGTTCCACGAGCCCGAGTAAGTGTTCGACAAGCTCATCTTTTTCAGTAAAAAAGATGGCCTGGTTTTTTTGCATGCCTGCCTTTCTGGCTCCTTGAGCCATCTCCTCGGCGAAGGAGCCTGCGGCCAGCAGAAAATCATAGCCAAGCCCGGCCGCTGAACTGCCGATAAGACGATGGGCGGCCACGCTTTCCTCGCCCAGTTCCAGCATGTCTCCGAGTACAGCCACCGAACGGTGCTCCCGTTTTAAATCCCGAACGGTTTCCAGGGCGGCAAGCATAGAGGCCGGGTTGGCATTATAGGTGTCATTTACCACCCGAAGCCCCTTGGCCGCCTCTTCGATCTGCAGCCGTTTGTCATAGGAGGTAAAGGCGGCCAGCCCCCGACAGATGTCCTTGATCGAGATGCCGGCTGCATGGGCCACGGCGGCGGCAGCCAGCCCGTTCAGGACATTATGGCGCCCGACACACTTCATCCTGACTCTTTCTTTGTCGGGACCGATCTGCAAGGTGAAAGAAATCCCCTTCTCGCCGCGATTGATAATATATGTGCCCCGGACCAGCGCCTCGCGCCTGAATCCGTAAGAGATCTGCTGTTGCTTATATTGGCGGGCCATTGCCCGAACCAGCGGGTCTTCAAGGTTAAGCACCAGAATCCCGTCCGGTCTGATACCAGCAAAAAGTTCGCCCTTGGCCCTGGCCACCCCTTCGATGGTAGAGAGCCCCTGCAGGTGAGCGGCCTGGACATTGTTGATCAGTCCGATGTCCGGGTCGGCTATCCCGGTCATTCTGGCAATCTCGCCCGGTTGATTCATCCCCATCTCAAGTATCGCCGCCTGGTGGTTGTTCTCCACCGGCAGCAGGGAAAGGGGCAGACCAATGAGGTTGTTCAGATTACCAAGGGTTTTGATTATTCTCCGCTTCCGTTCGAAAATGGCAGCCGTCATTTCCTTGACCGTCGTCTTGCCGGAACTGCCGGTTATAGCAATTACCAGTAACCCCTTCATGGCCGCCCGCCGGTAAGCAGCCAAATCGCCAAGGGCCTGCAGAGCGTCGGCAACCACCACTACGGGTACGTCAAGGGCCGACTCCGGCTCCCTGGTTACCACCACTCCGGCGGCGCCGCGTCTGACCGCATCATGGCAGAACTTTTCACCATCAAAGTTGTCTCCCCTGAGGGCCACGAAAAGATCGCCCGCACCAATCGACCTGCTGTCTGTCGATACCGAACAAAAAGCAGCGTCTCTGGGGCCACTCGCAAGTCTTCCCCCGGTGGCCGCAAGTACCTCGGCCAACCTCCAGCGCTTATGCCCTTGCCGCTTCTCCATCAGCACCCCTGACCCCGTTTCATGCGCAGGAATTTTCTTGCCTCAAGCCGATCATCAAAAAAATGTCTCTGCCCGCCTACCAGCTGGTAGTTCTCATGCCCTTTGCCGCAGATCAGCACCACGTCCTCAGGTGCGGCGGCGTCTATCGCGGCGGCGATAGCTTCGTCCCGGGCTTCGATAATATCGTACCCCCGACCGCCGCCGGCCAGCAGGTCACTCACCCGGCTTCGGGGTAACACCCCTGCGGCCGAAAGCAGCCCCCGTTCAATTTCAGCCATGATCAACTGTGGCTCCTCACTCCTGGAGTTATCACTGGTGATTATCGCCACATCACTCAGCCTGCCGGCAATCTCTCCCATCAACGGCCGCTTGACCCGATCGCGATCTCCACCGCAACCGAAAACCACCAGCAACCTCCCCCGGCACAACGGCTTAACGCTGTGCAACACCCCTGAGAGGGCATCCGGAGTGTGGGCATAATCAACAAAGACCCGGCACATACCAGCAAAATCCTCACCGCTCTCTTCACGCACTCTTTCCAGGCGGCCCGGCACCGTTTCGGTTTCGCCAAAGCCGCGGGCCATCTGCCTGTCACTCAGGCCAAGCACCTTGCCAACCCCCATGGCTGTTGCCATGTTAAGCAGGTTAAAGTCCCCGACCAATCTGGATTCAAAAGTTACATCATCGCCAAGACCAACTATCTCGGCCCTGATCCCATCCAGGCTCACAACCGCCGACTCAACATAGATATCCCCGCGCTTGACCCCGCAGGTAAGAAGCCGGTTCCCTTTATCTTCTCCCGAATCGTTGTACTGCCGAAATCTGCCGGTTGCCAGAAGATCATCAACCAGCTTATCCCCCCAACCGATATCAGTTTCGTTGGACTCTGTTATTTCCGACAGCATGACCACCGCCACCCCGTCATTTTTCAGATATTCGTTGAACAGCCGGCTTTTTGCTTCAAAATAACGGTACATATCAAGATGAAAATCCAGATGCTCGTGGCTGAGATTGGTGAAAACCGCCAGATCGAATTTAATCCCGGACAATCGCTTCTGGACCAGAGCGTGGGAGGAAACTTCCATGATCAGGTGATCGACATCCTGATCGACCATCTCCCTCATCATCCGGAAAAGCATGATCGGTTCGGGGGTGGTAAAAGGAGCCTCTTCCTCCCGGCCCCCATAGCGGTAGCTGATGGTGCCGATCACCCCCGGATTACCGCCACCTGCCTTGACCATAGATTCCAGAATATAGCTGGTGGTGGTTTTCCCATTAGTCCCGGTAATGCCGATCAATTTCATTTCCTGCTCGGGATGGCCATAGAAGTTGGCCGCCAGTTCAGCCACAGCTCGCCGGCCATCTTCAGCAACCAGCACCGGCACCCCAAGATTACGGCAGGTATCGTCATCCGGTTTTTCCTCGACCACCACGGCCGAACAGCCTGATTCTACCGCGGCGGCCAGAAAATTATGGCCATCGACCGTTTCGCCCTTCACGGCGACAAACAGCCTCCCCGGCCCGGCCTGCCTTGAGTCGGCCACGATCCCGTTAATCAAAAGATCATGCCCTGCGGCGGGAATTATTATTCCGGTACCGGCCAGCAGCTTTTCCAGGGCAACTCCGGTTTGTCGGGCTTCGCTTTTCATCTGTATGTTAGTTGTCACTTTGCAAAGTCAAAACACATTCACCCTTGCCGATATTCAAGCCGGGCTGAGGCAGCTGGGCGACAATTCGCCCGGAACCGACAACCTTCACCTTCAAATCAAAAGGCTGCAGGATTCGCAACGCCTTCCTGACACTGAGCCCCTTCAGGTCGGGCATAACTGTTTGCCCTTCAGCAACCCTGGCGGCCACAGGCATCTTGCCGACCAACCTTGATTTAAGCCAGTCGTCGTAAATTTGCACCTCCCGCAGGGCCAGTGATTGCAGGCCCGGTTTTTCCACCTCCAGGCCGACCACTTCCTGGGCCCGGGCCATCAGCAGCTCCCCGGCAATCCGCATCGGCGTCTTTTCTCCGGTGGCAACCACCGCCTCTTCGAGAGAGATGTACATTGCCAGTCTTGACTCCCGCCCGGTTGAGAAAGAAACCAGCATCGTCCGATAGCTGGCCGGGATGTCCTCGTCAGAATCTTCAGCAGCAACTTTCTCTGCTGCAGGTCTGGGCTCTTCCGGTTGCGGCCCGGTAATTTCCAGACTCTCGGCAACTACCGTCCCGGCCGGCGACAAGGAAGACGCAACCAGAATGTCGACTACTTTTTTTGCCGTCTCAGGCCGGACAACAACTTCACCCCCGGGATATTCGATCTCCTCCAGAGTGCCTTTCTGTGGGGCAAGGACAGCCAGACCGAGATGGGGCGAGACCTTCCGGCCACCATTAAACAGGGAGGAAAGGGCCGCAACCATTTGCAGCGGGCTGGTCATCCCTGCCCGCTGACCTGCCCCAAGCTCCCCACCGGGCAGGTCTACCCCGCTCCGGCCATAAAGACCAAGACGGTTCACAAATCCGTCTAAGTTGCGCTCGTCGCTCTGCATCTCTGCCGGCCAGGCCAGAAGTTCGGGTGACAGATATCTGCCGCCCACCTCGCGAAACCATTGGTGGGATCTTCGAACAGGATTTTTATCAAGCTGCAGATCTCTTTTCACTGCAGCCAGCGGATCCTGTTCTCCGGAGGCCAGCCGGTCATATTCAGCGGCAAAAGCGAGGAACTGCTGCAGGCTATCTGTTTTAATGCTCTGCTTTACCGTCCGGTTCAACCGTTCTTCCTTGGTTGATTCCCAATACCGGTTCGCATCAAAACCGGGCAGGCTGGCCATGGCAAGAATCGAACCATCCTTCGCGTTCATCAACAGACCGGTGGCGGAAACTGCGCCCGTTTCCTGCTGCAACGCGGCCAGTTTCTCTTCCATCATCTTCTGGATCTCAAGATCAATGGTCAGGACGAGATGGCCCCGCTGCCTCTCCTTGCCACCATTACCAAGGCCAAAGCCACCACCCAGCATGGTGTCGTAAAAGGACTCAACCCCGGCCAAACCGTTTCCCTCTTCGATAAAACCGACCAGATGGGCGCCACTGGTACCCCCCGGATAATAGCGCTGCGCCTCCTTGACCGCGTAGACGCCTTTAAGAGATTTCTTGAGAATTGCTGCGGAGCTGCTCTCCGGCAGGCGACGCCCCAGCCAGACAAAACCTCGCTCCGCCCTCAGGTCACGAATAAGCTCCTTCTCGTCAAGACCGAGATTTGCCGCCAGATAAGCGGCGGTTCCCGGTAGATCATCTATTTCCAGGGGCCGGGCATAAAGGGAGTTCATCATGAAACTGACGGCCATTTCCCGATAACCTCGATCCATTATCTTGTATCTGCCGGAATTGTCCTTGCCGGGCTCAAAACCACTAAGGCGCCCCATCACACTGCCCTTCTCCGCCCGCCCCTTAAAAAAAGAGCCCCTTATCAAAGGGGCCAGGAAAAGAAGGCAGACGAAAAAGATCACCAACCCTATCACCAGGGGCAGGATCCTCTTGCCACTCTTTTCGGGAGACTCTTTCATCCGCGGGCCTATGGTTTCCTGATCTGTTTTTTCGTTGGCGGGAAAAGCCCCAGGACAGCCGCTTTCCTGGTAATGGTCTTTTTCGCCAGTAAACTGTCTCGCCGGGCCATGAGCGTGAGGTTTTCTTCTCTTTCCAGGGCAGATTCCTGCCGCAACTCCGCCAGTCGGCCAAGATCATGATTTATCCGCCAACCGAACCAGAGACAGGCTATGACGCTCATCAGCATAATAGTGACCAGCACCACTCCCATGGTTGCCCTGAGCCGCTCCGACTGCTTTTCACTTATGGCTCTACGACCGCCAACGGTCTGGTAGCCGGGCGTTTCCGGCAAATAGCTCCGGGGCTTGCGACCGATGTGGCCTAAACCACTTCGGCGACCCTCAATCTGGCGCTTCTGGCTCGCGGGTTTCTCAGACATTCTTCCTCCGTTGGCCTGACCGGCTTTCTGGTCAGGATCCTGAGCCGAGTATCTTTCTGAAAGGCCCTTTTAACCATCCGATCTTCTAGGGAATGAAAAGAGATCACGCAAAATCTGCCACCCCGGTTAAGCAATTCGCTGCCGATCTCAAGAATTCCGGCCAGGTTGTCAAGCTCCCGGTTAACCGCAATTCGCAGGGCCTGAAAAACCCTGGTCGCCACATGGATCTTGCGTGGATGAAACCTTCGGGGGATGGCCTTTTCGACCAACTCCACCAGCTGATCCGTGGTCTCAAACGGTTTCTTGACTCGGGCCGCAACCACCGCCGCGGCAATCCTCCGGGCCTGGCGTTCCTCGCCGTAGTAATAGAAAAGATCAGCCAGGTCATCCTTCGACAGATTGTTGAGAAAACCGGCAGCTGTCTGTGATGACCTGTCATCCATCCGCATATCAAGAGGCTCCGATCCCCGGAAGCTAAAACCCCGCTCGCCGCCGTCAAGCTGCGGCGAAGAAAGGCCCAGGTCCAGCAAGATCCCATCGACCCCGGGCAAGCCAAGTTCGGTCAACACCTCACGGATCTCGGCGAAATTACGCCTCACACAG
>JBDLIW010000038.1:0-7161 GCA_039714695.1 Thermodesulfobacteriota bacterium
CAGGGCCATCAAGGCCGTGTTGCCGGACCGCGAAGAGTTCCCCTACACCCTGCGGATTGTTTCCGAGGTTACCGAGTCCAACGGTTCTTCTTCGATGGCCACCGTCTGTGGCGGTTGTCTGGCGCTGATGGATGCCGGGGTACCGATCAAGAATCCGGTGGCCGGTGTGGCCATGGGCCTGATCAAGGAGGGCGATAAAGTTATCGTGCTCTCCGATATCCTTGGGGATGAAGATCATCTCGGTGACATGGACTTCAAAGTTACCGGGACCGAAGAGGGTATTACCGCCCTGCAGATGGACATCAAGATCGCCGGGGTCTCCAAGGAGATCATGGGTCGGGCTCTTGAGCAGGCCAATGCCGGCCGACTGCATATTCTCGGTAAGATGAAGGAAGGGATCGCCGCACCGCGGCCGGAACTGCCTGAGCATGCGCCGAAGATCTTCAGTCTGCAGATCAACCCCGACAAGATCCGCGACCTTATCGGTCCCGGAGGCAAGGTCATCAAGGGCCTCAGTGCCGAGTTCGGTGTCAAGATCGATGTCGAAGATTCCGGCAAGGTCAGTATCTTTGCCCCTGACGGCAAGGTTGGCGCTGAAGTGACCGAGAAGATCCAGGGAATCACCGAAGAGGCCGAGATCGGTAGGGTATATACCGGTACGGTCCAGAAGATCGTGGACTTCGGTGCCTTTGTCGAGATTCTGCCTGGTACCGATGGTCTGGTCCATATCTCTGAACTTGATAACAAGCGGGTTGAGAATGTTACCGATGTGCTCAAGGAAGGGGATACGGTCAAGGTCAAGGTCCTGAATGTCGATCAGCGCGGCAAGATTCGTCTGAGCCGGAAGGCTTGCCTGGACGATTAAACCGAATTTCACCGGCCGATATATCCGTATAGTCCGCTGGATAAGGCTTGCAGCATACTAAAGTATCGGAGTCTCCCTCTGGTCGCTTACCTGCCGCAAGCCTTATCCCTTGCCTATCGGGCTTGTCGCTGCCGGGCATCTCGATTGGTGAAATATCCGGGTGACCCGAGCATTCACTTATTATTCAAAAGGCCTTCCGCGTACAACTGTATAGCGTAAGGCCTTTTTTTATTCGGGTCGTAATGTCTCATCTCTTAAATTTGTAACGGCAAGAGTCCCTGGTGCATTTGCTTATGTATAAGAAGACAGTCCTGGATAATTCGATCCGGATCGTAACGGAAAAATTGCCATCCCGGCTTATTTCCATTGGAGTCTGGGTCGATGTCGGTTCCCGGGATGAGGATGATCTTACCAACGGCATCGCTCATTTTGCCGAACACATGTTTTTCAAGGGTACCCGTTTTCGGAGTGCCTATCAGATAGCGAAAGAACTGGATGTGCTGGGCGGGATGTCCAACGCCTTCACCTCAACTGAGCATACCTGCTTTTATATTACCGTTCTTGACAGTCAGCTGACGAAAGCTGTCGATCTGCTGGCCGATATATTTCTGGACTCCGTTTTCTCCCAGGAGGAGATTGACCGTGAGCGGCAGGTCATCCTGCAGGAAATCGCCATGGTCGAAGATACCCCCGACGACAAAATCCATGAGTTGTTCACTTCCCTGTTCTGGCAGGGGAACAGCCTGGCCAACACTGTTCTGGGCAAGCGAGAGGTTGTTGAGGGGCTGGACAGTAAAAGTCTGCGGGAATATGTCCGGGGCCATTACGGGGCGGACCGGATTATCGTTTCAGCGGCCGGCAATGTGGACCATCAGCTGTTCACGGAGCTGTGGCGTGACAGGTTGGCCGGGGTCCCCCGGGCCGACTCCTCTCTTACCAAGCGCCAGCTTCCCGCAGCAGGAGTGGTTAGCGGAGCCGAAATAGTCGAACGGCCCCTGGAGCAGGCCCATATGGTCACCGGCACCAGGGGCTTGGCCATTAATTCAGACGACCGCTACAAGCTCCTGCTGTTAAACGTGCTTCTGGGCGGCAACATGAGTTCAAGGCTCTTTCAGGAAATCCGCGAAAAGAGAGGCCTGGCCTATTCGATTTATTCCTATTTGTCATCCAGCTCTGATTGTGGTTATCTGGCAGTTTATCTGGGGGTTGCCCCCAGCTCTTTTTCGGAGGCAATCGGGCTGATTGATGATGAGTTTGTTCGTCTGCAGGAGGGCGGGATAACGGCTGAGGAACTGGCCGGGGCGGCTGATTATGCCAGGGGCGGCGTCTATCTTGCTTCGGAGAATATGGAGGTGAGAATGACCAGCCTGGCCAGGAACGAATATTCTTTCGGGCGATATGTGTCCATTGAGGATGTTGTCGGGGGAATTGACCGGGTCCGGCCCGGGGAAATTGTCCAACTGGCCGGGGAACTTTTTGCTCAGGAGCGGCGGCCGCTGGCGGTTATCGGCCCCATTTCCGATAAAGAAATACAGCAGGTGACCGGATGAACGATAACAGCAAGGGAGGGGCACAGGCAGTGAAGGCCGTATTCTGCCGGCTACGCCCCGGAGAAGATCATGACCTGAACTTGCCTGCCTACCATTCAGAACTGGCAGCAGGGATGGACGTGGCGGCCGCTGTCGGAGAGCCGCTGGATCTCGAGCCCGGTGAGATTCACATCATCCCGACCGGATTTGCGGTGGCCATCCCCCCCGGCTTCGAGATCCAGGTTCGTCCCCGGAGCGGGCTGGCCATCAAGCATGGCATTACCGTGGTCAATGCCCCGGGCACCATCGACGCCGATTATCGGGGCGAAATCATGGTCGGCCTGATCAATCTTGGCAGGGAGTCTTTTACCATCAACCGCCATGACCGGATAGCCCAGCTGATCCTGGCCCCGGTTTGCACCGCTCTGGTTTCGGAGGCCGAGGAACTTGATGAAACTGTGCGGCAAGCTGGCGGTTTCGGCCATACCGGCAAATAATTAACGAGCCGCTACGCCCGATCTCCGTTGTCGCTGTGCGGGTTCGCATACGCTAGTATAGCGAACCGCACGACTCCTAGGATCTCGAGCGTAGCGGCTCGTTAATTATGGAAGAGGTTGGTGTTGCATATGCGGATGGTGCTTCTAACTATACGATTATATAGAGTAAATCAAGCTCAACTGGTTCTAATATTTTATGAGATTCTGTGTTCTGGGCAGCGGCAGCAAGGGTAATTCTACTTTCATTGAGGCGGGAAATACGCGGATTTTGATCGATGCGGGTTTTTCCGGTATTGAGGTGGAGCGGCGGTTGGCTGCGGTCGATATCGATATTGCCACTCTTTCAGCCATTCTGATAAGCCATGAACATGGCGATCATATCAGGGGAGTGGGGGTTCTCTCCAGGCGTTTCAAACTGCCGGTTTACGCCAGCCGCGCAGCGGTAGAGGCGTCGTCCGGCGATTCTCTATCCGGGGTTGCCGGGTTGTGTGAAATCACGGCCGGCACCGCTTTTGAAATTGGCGATCTTGTGGTCCACCCCTTCAGTGTCTCCCACGATACAGTCGACCCCCTGGGATTTGTCGCGACCAGCGGCGATTGTTCTGTGGGGTATTGCACCGACACCGGTATTGCCTCCCGGCTCATGCAGCATCGGTTGGGGGGGTGCAGCGGCCTGGTCCTCGAATGCAACCACGATCCCGAAATGTTGAGGAACGGAGGCTATCCCCCGCAATTACAGCAGAGAATCAGGGGCAAGGAAGGACATTTGACCAATCTTGAGGCGGCTTCATTCCTGGCGGAACTTATCCATGAGAAACTGGAGCATGTGGTCCTGGCCCACCTGAGTGATACCAACAATACACCGGAACTTGCCTGGGAGACCGTGGAGAGACATCTGGCCGAATGCGGGTTGCCGGCAGAGGGCAGGAGGCACTTCGGACTGTCAATAGCAAGCCAGGAAGGCCCCGGGGAGATGATCTGTCTCAGTGGTGGTTAAGCTGGCTGGATCAAGATAGTTCAGTTGCCCAGCAGCTGTTTGAGAAGTTTTTGCGACATGTCTTTCACGGGGTCATTTTCATCGCTGCCGATTGCCCGGTTGAGCTCTTCTGCTATCTTTTTCTCGATTACCTTGCCTGCCTGCTTTTTGACACCCTTGCTGCTTAAGGACATCTTTGGTTCCTGAACCGAACCTTTAAGCTTGAGGTACAGGGTAGTGCGTCCTTCATCATCGGCCAGATAACGGGCAAACCCTGCCGTGTTCTGCAGTGATTCGCTATATTCCCTCGAAAGCACAAGTTTGATCGGCAGGTCAACATCACCGTCTAGTCCGACCGTGCCGTTCATTTGCGCTTCGAGATCCTGACTGGCGAGATCGGAATTCATCGTGACCTTGCCATTTCTGATGGTGATATCACCGAAAAAGTTGTCGATATTGAAATCCTGCAATCCCTCAATGCCGAGCAGGGTGGCCAGGGCGGTGGTAATAGGCGTGTTGTGCAAGCCGCCGTCAACCAGGGAGAATTGCCCCTCGCCGTCAAGGGTGTTCTTGATGGTCTGCCATTCCTTGCCGTCACCTCGGAATTCCAGGTAAGCTGACAAGTCTCCGGAGAGATAATCGGCCGGTTTTTCCAGGTACTTCATGATATCCGGGGTTTTGATGTTCTTGCTGTCGATTTTTCCTTCGAAGATGGGGTCCTGAGTGGAGATATCGGCTGAAAACTCTCCGCCAATCTTGCCGCCGAAGATGTCAGCATTGAACTTCTCAATAGCTACAACGTTATTTTTTACCAGATATTTAAGATCGATATCCTTGACCTTCATCTTGTTGACGGTAAGTTCGCCGATCCTGACTTTGCCCTTGGCGGACAGCTTGAGGTCCGGCGGAGAGTTGGTTCCATCCTTGGCGCTTTTTTCTTTCACGGCCTCGTCATCCCCGCTGTTTGTCGTGAACTGCTTGAGAGAGGCAAGTTTGTCGAGATCGATACTATCGCTGTCGATATTCATCTCGATTTCGGGGATGGTCGTGTAGTTGGCGACCTGGCCGTTGACATCTGCCTTTTCGAAGCCGACGGTCAGGCTGCCCCCGAAGGAAAAGAGTTTTTCGTTTATCTTGCAGCCCAACTGGAGTACCGCCTGGTGCCCCTGGTATTCGCAGTTGGCAAGCATGTTGAAGTCCCCGTCATATTTGAGGTCGGCTATGGTCTTGCCCAGCCAGACGGACATAGCGAGATCAGCTTCACTGTTGATGTCGGGAAGGCCTCCTGTTTCATCAACAAATCTGAAGACAGCCTTGTTGATCTTTATCTTGTCGAAGGTCAGGGTCAGGGGCAGGGTTTCGACCGAGGAGTCCTCTGCCGCCGGGATCAGTTCTTCGGCTTCCTTTTTCTTAAGATCGATGTCGACAAAATTTAATTTGCCGTTCGCCTTGCGGACAAACCGGGCATACGGTTCGTCAACGATAAGTTCCTTAATGACCAGTTCCCTGTTGAGGAGGGGGAGGATCTTGAAACGAAGCCGGAAGGCCTTGATGGAAATAAAGTCGGTCTCTTTGTCCGGTTCTTTAATGGCGATATCATTGATGCTGATCCCTTTCAGCAGGGAGACGCCGGCCGAGCCGATGGTTACTTTCCTGCCCAGCTGCTGCTCGGCCGGATCGATCAGCATCACCTTTAGACGCTCTTCGGTCAACAGGTTGTTGAGGATCAGGGTAAGTACTATGAATATGACAACCCCGCCGCCGAGAACGGTCATCAGGGTCACAAATTTTTTCTTCATTTGTTCACTCGCATGTTAGGTGTAATTAATAATCTATATCATTTCTAGTGGAATATATCCAAAAAATTCAATAAAAAAAAGAAGTTGCACCATTTAAATGGTTTCCATTGATGTTTATTTTGTCCCTGGGCAATTACAGATTTCAATATTATTGCACAATTCTCCTCCTTCCAGAGTACAAAAAATTTATCGCCCCTTGGGCTATAGTATAAAAATTTGTACGTTTTCCCGGCGGTTACCGGTGGCGGTGTTTTTTCTAAGATGCTGATTACGCGAAGTTTATTTCGGGCAGTATGAAAACAGCAGATAGTGGCACGCCCTTTGCTAATAAAGACTGATGAATCCGCATTATTTTTCCTACCACTCTTTCTCCATGAAAGGCCGGTCCTCTCTCCCCCGTGAGACCGGCCTTTCCTCTTTTTGGCGGTGCCTTTTTCCGTAACAGTAATTTTGTTTTTGTCTCCAGTATGCTATAAGTTCCGCATGGCAAAGAGAGTAGATGACAAAAGACGCGTGGCCTTGCTGCGTTGTGAAAGTTATCATCATAAGAAACTCAAGGAGGCGGTAGAGAAGATTTGTGCTGCTGCCGAGCTTGGCGTTCGATCCGGATCGACGGTGCTGCTCAAGCCGAACCTGGTTACGACCAGGGGCTGTCCTGGTCATCTGGCCTGCTCCAGCCCTGAGTTTGTCACGGCGGTTGCCGAATGGTTTGTCGACCAGGGGGCCCGGGTCCGGATTGGCGATTCTCCGGCCTTCGGTACGGCTCGCCGGGTGATGAGCGTCTGCGGCATGGCCGGACCCTTGCGCCGTCTTGGGGTGGAAGCGGTTAATTTCAGCAAGTCGCGCCAGGTAAGCCTTGATTGCGGGCTAACGGTGCCGGTGGCTGCTGAGGCCCTCGACTGTGACCTGCTGGTCAATCTGCCGCGGGTCAAGGCCCATAGCCAGCTTTATGTGAGCCTGGCGGTGAAGAATTACTTCGGGGTAGTTACCGGGATGCGCAAGGCCCTTCATCATGCCGTTTATGGTGATCGGGCCAATCATTTTGAATCTCTGCTGGTTGATCTGCTCAAACTTTTCCCGGCCGGCTTTTCCCTGGTCGACGGGGTTATCGCCATGCAGGGGCCCGGACACCTGAAAGGGTATCCCTATCACCTGCATCTGCTTGGCGGCTCTTTCGATGCCGTTGCCCTCGATACTGCGCTCCTGAATATTATCGGCGCCGATCCCGGCAAGAGCCAGCTCTGGGTAGAGTGTCGCAACCGGGGCATGACTGGGACCAGTCTGAATGATATTGACTTTCCCTTGCAATCACCTGCCGAGCTGGCGGTTAATGATTTTGCCCTGCCGTCTGCCTTGAAGCCTGTGACCTTTAATCCCGTGCGGATACTGGTCAGCGCTTGTCGGCGGTTGGCCGCGTCTGTCCCGGGCGATTAATCCGGAGTGAAGAGTCTTTACAAGCCGGTTTGAAATATTTATCGTAGAGGGCGTTCTGTTA
>JBDLIW010000039.1:0-7063 GCA_039714695.1 Thermodesulfobacteriota bacterium
AATCACCGGCCCTCGGCGTCGTTCATATTAACCAGCCGACCCTCGGTCAGGACCGGAAGCACATCAATCGAGTCGACCCGGCTGGCCGTTTCCAGATCAGCCTCAAACCCGATCTCCTGCAAATACTGCCCGTGCTCGCCACTGGCGATAGTGTCATGCACATTCTCCTGGTTTGAGCGATAGAGCAGACGAGCCAGTGAAGCCGCGTCGTTGAGTTTACTGGTTACCTCATGCTGCCTCTCCAGAAGGTCAATGATCATCCCGCCGCACAACGTATCCTCAATCGAGAAGCCACCGTTTCGTCCGGAACAGACAATGACCAGGTCAAGTCCCGTCTCAACCAGACGATCGACGACCGTCCCGATATTCACCAGTCCGCAGGCTAACACCAGCTTAGCCGAAGCCGCCTTTTCAAAAATCGGCGTGCCGTTAGTGGTCGACATGATCACCAGTTTTTCCGCCACGGCCTCGGCGGTAAATTCACCCGGCGAATTGCCTAAACTGAAATTCTCTATCTTGACCCCATCCCGTTCACCAGCGAGAATCGCTGTATCCGGTCCAATCTTGGTCCATATCTCCCCCGCCTGACCGGGACCATCAACCGGAATAATCCCCTTAGCGCCGTTTTCAAGCGCGGCACAGATCGAAGTGGAGGACCGCAGGACATCAATGATCACAACGGCTTTCCCCTTGACATCTGCTTTGGTCAGCGTTCCGGCCGTAAGAAACAGATCGATTTTCATACTCACCTACTTGTGCGATGCCTTTTTGTAAAAAGGTGGTTTGACTATCACCGAGGGAAACCGTTTGTTTCTGATCTCGATCTCAAGCTCGGTGCCAGCCTTGATCTCGGTGATTTCAGCCAGGGAAAGCTCCCGGGCGGCGTTGATTCTTTTTACCCCCTGCTCCTGCCAGAAACGAGCGCTTTCGAGATTAGTGACATTGGCCTGGGTGCTCAGGTGAACGGCAAGGTTCGGCACGATTTCCCGGGCCAGCTTCATAATGCCCGGGTCGGAGATAATCAGACCATCGACTCCTGCTTTGCCGAGATCAGCCAGATATGAGGGCAGGTCTTTAAAATCGCGGTTGTGGGCGAGGATGTTGACGGTCACATAGACCTTGACACCACGGTCATGGGCATAGGCAACGGCTCGGCCGATCTCAATTTCAGAAAAGTTTGCGGCATGAGCCCGAAGACTGAACTGTTGGCCGCCCAGATATACGGCATCGGCGCCGTAGTGGATGGCTGCTTTGAGTTTTTCGAAATTACCGGCGGGAGCAAGAAGTTCGGGGATTTTGATCATGGTTTTTTAATTGGAATCAAGGTATTGTTTTTTACGGTTTTCCGTTAAGCAATCTACCTTAATCCCGGCATGGGGTTAATTGCAATAATTCAATTTTCTGACGCGGATCTAGAAATCAGGCAAAACTGAAAAATGACCAGCAAAAAAGTGGCTGTTGCCATGAGTGGTGGGGTGGACAGTTCGGTGACTGCCGCGCTGCTGAAAAAACAGGGCTTTGCAGTAGAGGGTGTTTTCATGGCTCTGGCTCAGCCTGATATTGACCGGCAGATTGCCCGGGTCAAGGCGATGGCCGAACGCCTCGGGGTCGAGCTTACCGTTATCGATCTGCAGGAACCATTTTCTGAAAAGATTCTTGGCTATTTTCGGGACAGTTATTTCGAGGGCCTCACACCGAATCCTTGTGTAGTTTGCAACCGGGAGGTGAAATTCGGGCTGTTGATGGACCGGGCCTTGGCGGGGGGCGCTGATTTTATGGCAACCGGCCATTATGTCAGGACCAGTCGGAGTGATGACGATGGCCTGTATCATCTGTATAAGGGCAGTGATCCGGCCAAAGATCAGTCCTATTTTCTCTGCCGGTTGACCCAGAAACAGTTATCGAGGGTCATTTTCCCGCTTGGAGAATACAAGAAGGAGGAGGTCTACGGCCTGGCTGTGAAAATGGGACTTGAGTTCACCCGGAGCGAAGAAAGTCAGGATGTCTGTTTCCTGAAAGACCAGAATGTGGGTGATTTTCTTGCCGGGCAGGAGGCGCCCGTTTCCTCTCCAGGGCCGGTGGTGACGGCTGCCGGCAGGCAGGTCGGCACCCATCCCGGCATTCATCATTTTACCATCGGCCAACGGCGCGGCCTGGGAATTCCCGATGCCACTCCCTGGTATGTGATTGGTTTGGACTCGGCAGAAAACAGGGTGATTGTTGGCAAGAAGGAAGAGCTTTTTAAATCAAGTCTGCGGGTCTCCGAGGTCAACTGGTTGGCGGGAGCGTCCCCTGGGTTGCCGTTGGAACTTGAAGTAAAGATCCGCTACCGCCACCCGCCGCAAGCGGCCCGGGTCGAGGCGGCTGGAGGGGGTGCGGTGGATGTGTTTTTTGCTGAACCGCAGAGGGCGATTACCGCCGGGCAGTTTGCGGCTTTTTACCGGGGAGATGAACTGCTTGGCGGCGGTCCGATCGAGTGATCGTGATAGCAGTTTTTAGGCCTCCATCATGCTTGACTAATTTTCTGAAACATATATAAATGAAAAGTTCGTTTTTGTGAAATTACTAATTTTGATTTGAGCTTTAATGACGGAAAAATCTCCAAAAAAGAAAGTGGCGCTTGCCACTCTGGGCTGCAAGGTAAACCAGTTTGAATCGGCGGCCTTTCTTTCTGCTTTTGCCGAGAGAGGTGTCGAGGTGGTGCCTTACTCCCAGAAGGCCGATGTTTATATCGTCAACACCTGTGCGGTGACGGCCAAGGCCGGAGCCCAGTCCCGGCAGATGATCCGCCGGGCGCTGCGGGCCAATCCCGAGGCACGGCTCGTGGTTACCGGCTGCTATGCCCAGATCGGCTCCCAGGATATTCTGGAGATTGCCGAGCAGCCGCTCTGTATTGTCGGTAACGGTTATAAAGACAAGCTGGTCGATCTTGCCCTCTCCGGACAGCATTGCGATCTGGACATGGTCATGGGCGATATCAGTCGCCGGGAGGAAATATGTCCCTTGGAGGTCAGGAGTTTCGGAGATCGGACCCGGGCCTACCTGAGAATCCAGGACGGTTGCAACAGCTTCTGTTCTTACTGCATAGTCCCTTTTACCCGGGGACGAAGCCGCAGCCAGTTACCGGCTCAGGTTATCCGTCAGGCGGCGATCTTTGATGAAGAAGGGTACCGGGAACTGGTGGTGACCGGCATCCATACAGGGGTTTATGGTAAGGACCTCGATCCGCCTACCGATCTTACGGCGATTATGGAACGTTTGCTGGCTGAGGTGCCGCTCCGTTATCGGATCAGCTCCCTTGATCCAGGAGAGATAACCTCGGAGCTGTTGGCGCTGATGGCCAGCAAAAAAAATCTGCTGCCGCATTTTCATATCCCGCTACAGAGCGGTGATGATAAGATCTTACAGAGAATGCATCGTCGTTATAGCGGCCAGGATTTTGCTGAGCTTATCGGCCGAATTAAGAATGTTCTGCCCGAAGCGGCCATTGGCGTTGATGTGATGGCCGGTTTCCCCGGCGAGGATGACGAGGCGTTTCAGGCCACCTATGATCTCCTGGCCGGGCTGCCGGTTACCTACTTGCATGTGTTTCCTTATTCGAAGAGGCCGGGAACAGTGGCGGCCAACATGAAAGATCAGTTGCGCAAGCAGATCAAGGATGAACGGGTGGCGGCCCTTAGGGCCCTGGATGCGGTTAAGAAAAAGGAGTTTTATACGGCCCACCTTGGCGAGGTGCGGGAGGTGCTGGCCGAAAGCGGCGGTCGCCGCAAAGGTGGCGAACTTAAAGGGTTTACCGATAATTACATACCGGTGAGATTCAAGGCAGATACCGGACTGGTCAACCAAGTGGTCGCGGTTAAACTTGACGAACTTGCTGAAGAAGGGGTGACCGGCACTCTGGTAGAGGATGGGGCGAAATGATTGGTGAGATCATAGCCATTGGCGATGAGCTGACTTCCGGCCGGATTCTTAACACCACCAGCTATTTTGCGGCCAGCCAGCTTTTTGCGGCGGGACATGAAATCACCGCCATGATCACCATTGGTGATGATCCAAAACAGATCGGCAACACCTTGCTGGGCTCCCTCGGGCGCTCTGACTTCGTTGTCGTCACCGGCGGTCTCGGGGCAACCAGCGATGATCTTACCAGTGAGGCGGTGGCTGATGCCCTGGACAGGCCTTCGACCTTTTATCCGGATATTCTGGAACAGATAAGGATCGGGAGCAGAAATGCCCCGGAAGAGCTGCGGCTTTCTCTGGAAAAACTGGCCTGGTTGCCGGCCGGTGCCCACGCCCTTAAATATGATGCCGGGATGGCCGGCTATTTTCTGGTCCATGAAAACAAACCTGTTTTCTTTCTGCCGGGTGTGCCGCACGAGATGGAAGAACTTCTGGTGGAAACCGTGATCAGTCGCCTTGCCGTCTGGGAGGGGGAGGAAGTTCGCCAGGTCAGGCAAAGACTTTATCGGGTGGCCGGGTTGATCGAAACCGAGGTTAACGACAGGCTGAACCATATAGTTGAGGGTGAAGAGCGGGTCAAGATCGGTTATTATCCTGTTTTCCCGGAAGTCCATGTCAGCCTGACGGTTGTCGGCAGCACCGGCAGCGAGGCCGATCTATTGTTTGGTGAAACCGACCGGCTGATTCGCGACAAACTCGGCCCCAATTTTTACGGGAACGAACTTGACACCCTGGAAGGGGTTGTCGGTCGACTGCTTACCGAGAAGAAGCTTACTCTGGCCTTGGCCGAATCCTGTACCGGAGGCTTGGTTTCCCATCGGATCACCAGGGTGGCGGGAAGTTCCGAATATTTTCTGGGAGGTCTGGTTGCTTACAGCAATGGACTAAAACAACAGATGCTGGGAGTAGACAGCGAAATCCTTGAGGAATTCGGGGCAGTGAGTTCTGAAACGGCCCGGGCCATGGCCGAAGGCGTGCGGCGGGCAACCGGCGCCGATGTCGCTCTTTCCGTCACGGGTATTGCCGGTCCGACGGGCGGCACCCCGGAAAAGCCGGTGGGCACGGTCTGTTTTGGCCTGGCGGTCGGGGAGAGGATCGAGGATTTCCGTTTTTGTTTCAGCGGCGAACGATGGCTGGTTCAGGAGGCTTCCTGTCACAAAGCACTTTATTTATTGCGCTCTGCTCTGGCAGGCATAAATTGAATGGCAGCTGTAAGGGGCCTGTCTGCCAATGACAAAAAACTTTTTCAGGAGAAATTAACTGATGGCCACATCTGATGATAAAAGCAAAACGATAGATTCGGCGATAACCCAGATTCAGAAGCAGTTTGGCAAGGGCTCGATCATGCGCCTTGGCAGTGCAGATTCTGAGCCGGTGCCGGCTATATCCACCGGTACCCTCAGTCTTGATATTGCCACCGGCATTGGTGGCGTGCCGCGGGGCAGGGTCACCGAAATATACGGACCGGAGTCATCCGGCAAGACCACTCTGGCCCTGCATGTTATTGCCGAGGCCCAGAAGAAGGGGGGTACGGCCGCCTTTATCGACGCGGAGCATGCCCTTGACATTCATTATGCCGAGCGGCTCGGGGTCAATACCGACGATCTCCTGGTCTCGCAACCGGATTTCGGTGAACAGGCCCTGGAAATTGCCGAGATTCTGGTCCGCAGTGGGGCGGTTGACGTGATCGTGATCGATTCGGTGGCCGCTCTGGTTCCCAAGGCCGAGATCGATGGTAATATCGGTGATTCCCATGTCGGCCTGCAGGCCCGGCTGATGTCCCAGACGATGCGGAAGATGACCGGTATTCTCAACCGGAGCAAGACAGCCCTGATCTTTATCAACCAGATCAGGATAAAGATTGGCGTGATGTACGGTAATCCGGAAACTACCACCGGCGGTAACGCCCTGAAATTTTACAGCTCGCTGCGGATGGATATCCGCAAGCAGACCCCTATCAAAGACGGCACTGAGATAATCGGTAACCGCACCAAGGTGAAGTTTGTCAAGAACAAGGTGGCGCCGCCGTTCAAGATTGTCGAATTTGACATCATTTACGGCGAGGGGATTTCCAGGACCGGAGATCTGCTGGATCTGGCAGTTGAGCAGGAGATTATCGAAAAAAGCGGCGCCTGGTTTTCCTATAACGGAGAACGAATCGGCCAGGGTCGGGAGAATGCCAAAGGCTTTCTCAGGGACAATCCCGAAATTTTTGCCGAGATCGACAAGAAGGTCAGGCTGGGGTTTGGCCTTGCGGTGGATGGCGTCAAGGAAGGGAACGCTTGAGATCTAGTCCTGTCAACGATATACCGATAAAAATCAACCAGAGATATAAGTTGTAAGATGAAAGGAAACGAAATACGAGAGAAGTTTTTGCAGTTTTTCGGGGACCGGGGCCACGAACTCGTGACCAGCTCTCCCCTTGTTCCCCAGGATGATCCGACCCTGCTTTTCACCAATGCCGGAATGGTCCAGTTTAAAAGGCTGTTCATGGGTGAAGAAAAACGTGATTACGTGCGGGCCGCGACCTCACAGCGCTGTGTGCGGGCCGGTGGCAAGCATAACGATCTGGAAAATGTCGGCTATACCGCCCGGCACCATACCTTTTTTGAAATGCTCGGTAATTTTTCCTTCGGTGATTATTTCAAGGAAGATGCAATTCGCTACGCCTGGGAATTTCTGACCGTGGAAATGGCGCTTGATAAAGAGAAGCTCTGGATCTCGGTCTTCACTGATGACGACGAGGCCTTCGATCTCTGGCTGCAAGTGGCCGGGGTGGCGCCGGAGAGGATTGTCCGGCTTGGTGAAGAGGAGAATTTCTGGTCGATGGGCGATACCGGGCCCTGCGGGCCCTGTTCTGAGATTCATTTTGACCAGGGCGAGGAAATGGCCTGCGGACCTGATTGTGCGATGGGTTGCGACTGTGACCGGTTCCTGGAGATCTGGAATCTGGTTTTTATGCAGTTTAACCGTTCCGAAGACGGGACTATGACTCCCCTGCCGAAGCCCAGTATCGATACCGGTATGGGCCTTGAGAGAATTACGGCGGTTGTCCAAGGCAAGTTAACCAATTACGACTCGGATCTCTTCACTACTATTTTTC
>JBDLIW010000040.1:0-6961 GCA_039714695.1 Thermodesulfobacteriota bacterium
TGCGAGTATTCCTGTATTGATACCCAGGCCCTGTGTCATCATCTGACCATGCATTATCAGGATGAGATTCACCGCCCGGCGTTCCCTTACAAGTTCAAATTTAAATTCTCCGGCTGCCCGAATGACTGTGTGGCAGCGCTTGCCCGTTCCGACTTTGCTGTTCTCGGTACCTGGAGAGATGATATCCGCATCGATCAGGCTGCTGTTAAGGGCTATATCAATGGCGACTTCGCTCCTAATGCCGGTGCCCACGCCGGTCGTGACTGGGGTAAATTCGACATCGATGCCGAAGTTCTGGCTCTCTGCCCGACTGAATGTATGCGGATGAAGGGCGACGAGTTGCAGATTGATAACTCCAACTGTACCCGTTGCATGCACTGCATCAACGTTATGCCTCGCGCCCTCCGTGTTGGTAAGGAGCAGGGTGCTACCATTTGTGTTGGCGCCAAAGCCCCGATCCTTGATGGTGCTCAGTTCGCCACCATGACCGTGCCTTTCGTTAAAGTCGATCCCGACAACGATTTCGAAGAAGTAATCGATATCATCGAGAAGATCTGGGATTGGTGGATGGAAGTAGGTAAAAACCGTGAGCGTGTTGGTGAGACCATTCAGCGTGTCGGCCTGCCGACCTTCCTGAAGGTAATGGAAGTAGACATTGCACCTCAGCACGTTAGAGAGCCGCGCTCCAATCCTTACGTATTCTGGGGACCGGACGAGGTTGAAGGTGGTTGGGACCGTGATGTTAAGGAATTCCGTAAACGTCATGCCCAGTGATTTACCGGTTGCAAGGTAATTTGTTCAGGTAAGTTAAAATCTAAGTTTGATGCTACATATATAAGGAGGTATTATCATGGGTTACGATCCGGAAAACCCGATGGCCGACAGGATTACAGATATCGGCCCCCCACATTTCGAGCAGATGTTCCCGCCGGTTGTCAAGAACAACTACGGCAAATGGCTTTACCATGAGATTCTGGAGCCCGGCGTTCTGATGCATAAGAGCGAGAGCGGCGACGAGTGTTATACCGTTCGTGTTGGTGCTGCCAGGTTGATCAGTGTTGAGCTTATTCGCGAGCTCTGTGATGTTGCGGATAAGCATTGCGATGGTCACCTGCGTTGGACCACCAGGAACAATGTTGAGTTCATGGTCGATGCCAAAGATAAAGTTCAGCCCCTGATGGACGATCTCAAAGGTCGGGGCAACAAGTTCCCGATCGGTGGTACCGGTGCCGGTGTTACCAATATCGTTCATACCCAGGGCTGGATGCATTGCCACACCCCTGCTACTGATGCTTCCGGTGTTGTTAAGGCGGTAATGGATGAGATCTTTGACCACTTCACCAGCATGACTCTGCCTGCTCAGGTTCGTATCGCCCTGGCCTGCTGCCTGAACATGTGTGGTGCGGTTCACGCTTCCGATATCGCGATCCTCGGTGTGCATCGTAAGCCGCCGATGATCGATCATGATGCAATTTCTTCTCTCTGTGAGATTCCGCTGGCAGTTGCTTCCTGTCCGCTTGGTGCGATCAGGCCTGCCAAAGCAGAGAACTCTGCCGGTGAGGAAATTAAATCAGTTGCGGTCAAGAATGAGCGCTGCATGTTCTGTGGTAACTGTTACACCATGTGTCCTGCTATGCCTCTGGCTGACCCTGAAGGTGACGGTATTGCTATTCTGGTTGGTGGTAAGGTTTCCAACTCAAAATCAATGCCTAAATTTTCCAAAATGGTTATCCCCTTTCTGCCCAACACTCCGCCGCGTTGGCCGGAGACCGTTGATGCAATTAAGAACATTCTTGAAGTCTACGCTAAAAACGCCCGCAAGTATGAGCGTCTTGGCGAGTGGGCCGAGAGAATTGGCTGGGAGAAATTCTTTGAGGTGACCGGTATTCCTTTTACCATCAAGTCTATCGATGATTATCGTCTGGCTTATGATACCTGGAGAACCACCACCCAGTTTAAGTTCACCAGCCATATCAAATAAACTCTAAAGAAAGGAGTAGATACTATGGCTTTAAGCAAAGATGAACTGAAAGCAGCGATCCTTGAGAAGGCAATGAATGGTCCCAAGGCTCAGCTCTACGTCAAAGATTTCTATGCTTGTGATCCTGATACCAAACCGCGCGCTGTTAAGAATGCAGCTAATGATCTGGTCAAGGAAGGCAAGTTGGAGTTCTGGTCAAGTGGCAGCACCACGATGTACGCTGCCAAAGGCCGTGCCAAGAACGAAGAGTAGAAAGAGCTTTAGTCGTAGTCGTTCTACTTAGTAAGGTGTTTATATAAACGCAGGGGCATATTAAATGCCCCTGCGTTTTTTTTATTTTTTATTTTATAATTGGTTCAGGGATCAGGGGAACTGAAAATTAAAAGTTAAAAGTTGTGGTGGTTACGGATCAAAAAGGTTCCCCGTTTGAGATGCCCCCTGAGGGCACATGGTTTATGGTTCAAAGCTTAGAAACATAAAGCTTTTAAACCCCTAAACATTGAATCTGTGAACCCTAAACCTTTTATAGGAATTAAATTAAGAAATGACCAGCGTTCAGGAAGAACTTATTGCTCTTTTTTCCTCTGTCGATCGTGCCTTTGCCCAAGTGCAGGCAAAATTTCCCGAAGCAGTAAAATGTGGTCAAGGGTGTGATGATTGCTGCAGTGCGGTTTTTGATGTTTCCCTGGTGGAGGCGGTCGCCCTAGCCAGTGTTATGCAGGGATTGGCTGAAGAGGTGAAGGATTCGTCATTGCCAAGGGCTTCTAGGGCTTTAGTGGAATGGGACGAGGTTGTTACCGGTGATTCGATCGAGCTTGCCAAGCAGAGAATTCGCTGCCCGCTGCTTGGTGAGGATGGGCTTTGTGTCTGTTACGAGGGAAGGCCGGTAAATTGCCGGACCTACGGTGTGCCCACTGTTATTGGTGGTGCCGGCCATGTTTGTGGCTTTTCAGGCTTCGAGTCAGGAGTTGATTACCCGACAATAAATCTGGAGCAGATCCAGAACGGACTGTTGGCATTATCTATCCGGCTGGCAGGAGAAGAAGCTGGTCAAAAACGCTGGCCGGTGGCCAAGGTTCTGCTTGCCCCCGGGGAAATCTTTGCAGTTTTAAAGTGAGGGGTTTAGGAAAGTAGGGGAATTGTGGGCGTCAGGGTAGGGTGGGTTTTTTGCTATGCCCTGAATCTCAATGTCGTTAGCTTAAGAAATTTCGTTAGAAAAAAACCGCAGAATGTCGAACAGGTAAGCACCCTTCGGGTATAAACTACGACTCCGAGGAATGTCGAATTTCGAAGTGTTTTCTTTTACTTCTGCGGTTTACCCGCAAGGGGCATAAACTTCATTCCTTGCTCGATATTCGATATTATCCTTCGGCGGCAGCGGCTTTGGCCTCAAACTCTTCTGCATGTTGGACGTGTTTAAAATCTTTGTGGATTGAAGCTGCCATGCGATAGCTGTCGGCGGCTTTTGCTTTTTCCCCTTGTTTAAGATAGATCTTTGCCAGGATTTCCAGGGTTTCCACCGATCCTTCGGGGTTGCGCAGGGCGCTATATTCATCCAGAACATCAAGGTATAGTTCAAGGGCCTTATCCAGGTCGCCGCTTTTATATATCAGCTCGGCTTTTTTCCTTTCCAGGACAAAGAGGCTGAAGCGGTCGAAATTTTTGCTGCAAAGGGTATAGGCCCGGTCGAAATGTGCCAGGGCTTTTTCTGTTTCACCTTTTTCGCTGCAGATGTCGCCAAGCTTGTCGGAGGCGTTGGCGATGCCATTTTCATTTTCTTCCTGTTCAAAACCAATTAAGGCGTTATGGAAGGCGTTTGCTGCCTGGGCGATATCCTCATCCTTCAGGAATTCCTGGCCGGCTTCATAGTCCTGCTGCGCCTGGCTTTTTTCTTCCTGTTTCTCAGCTTGCGGCAATTTGATTTCTTTCATCTGTATTGGTTTCCATTTTTGTTATGGCTTCGCGGGCCTGTTCTCCAACGGTGGTAGTGACCGGTTGCCCTTCGTCATAGAAAGTGAATTCTGCCAGATCATCGATTAATTCGCTGATCTGGCTCCTGACCTCCTCGGCGTTGATCATGCCGAATAATCTCACCGCCAGACCGCGCGTGGTCGGCTCCGGATGATTGACAAAAGGGAAAAGGCTGTAGAAAGGGGTGTTGCGGACCAGATCGGGACGTTTGGCAGCAATGGTGCCCATTGCCCACAAGACATGATCTCTTGATGAATCCGTATTACGGAACATCAGTAGATGCCGGGTGAATGCTCCATATATGTCCGCTCTGGCTGCAACGATGGAGCCGACCGATTCCAGCAGTCCCCAGTGGGTGGCGGCCGAATCCGAGCAGGCTTCGTACATTCGATGCAGGAGGTCGCTGACTGCCCCTGGTTTGCGGGTGGATAAGCGCCGGCAGACCTGCCCCATCAGGTGGGCATATTGCCAGCGTTTCGCTTCCTCCGGGGCATAAAGAAGCCTCTGTAAAAAGCGCAGGGTTTTGAGATCATCGAAGGCAAGGTCCACCAGGCCGTCAATATCCGCAGCGTCCGCCATTTTTGCAACTTCCTGCTTCCGGGCCCGCTTTTTCCGGCGTTTAGGGTCGCGAGCCGGCTCCATCTCCGGGATATCTCGAGAGGAGGGAGGTGCCAAGGTCTCATCCTGCTTCTGCTTCTGGTCATCCAGCCGCCTGGAGAGCTCGGCGTAATCCTTGCTCAGGCGGATGAAATAAAGGATACCTTTTATTCTCCTGCCGTCCAGGTGGCCAAGCTCAACGACCTGGTGGGTTTGCTCGTCGTAATTGTCGAGTCGACCGGAGAGATAATCTTCGTCAGGAGTCAGCTCCCAGGCCAGGTCCCAATTGTCATTACAGGCATGGACCATGCATTCGACCATGGCGGAGCCGATATTGAAACCGGTTGGGTCACAGGTGTACACGGCCCCGCACGAGCAGGTGCCGGTGGTAAACTCGTCCATCTTGCGTTGGACTGCTTCCTGGGGTTTGTCGACATTCTCACCGCAGAAGGGGCACCACGGCAGGACTTTAATGCTGGCGTTTTTGACCATGATCAGCTTTCTTTGTTGATGGCCTCAAAGAACCGGGGATCGACTGGGAAACCTAGCTCTTTGGCCTTTTCGGCGGCAGCTTTTGCCCCGGTAAAGTCTTTGTTGTAGAAAAGCGCCACGGCCAGATTATTCTGGCCCATCGGGAACTCAGCGTCCAGTTTAACCCCTTCCTTGGCAGCGTCCAGCGCTTCGCTGAAATTACCGGCCATAATATGGGCTGAAGTCAGACCCGACCAGGCGGTAACCATTTTTGCATCATGCCGGAGTGCCTCTTTATAGGAAGCTATGGCCTGGTCGGCATCACCTTTCTGCCACCAGATCATCCCGAGGTTGGCATGGGCTTCGGCTGAGGCAGGAAAGATTGTCAGGGCCTCTTTGTTGGCTGCCATGGCTTTGTCAAAATCGCTATTTTCAAAGTGGATTGCCCCGATGTTGACCAAGACCTGGGCGGAATGGGGGTCGATCTCCAGGCATTTCTCCAGCTCACGCAAGGCGTCAGCGGTTCTGCCCGCCTTTCTGTAAACTACCGCCAGATGATGGTGGGCGACAACATTGTTCGGTAACTCTTCGCACTTTTTTTCAAGTTCTTCGATAACCTTGGGCAGGTCTTCTGTTGTTACATTTTCAGACATAATGAATCCTCAAAATTTTAATTTGCCTTGCTGGAAGGAATTTATAAATGCTTTTGAAAACAGATATGTCGGGGGTCAGAGGGCATGCCGCAAATGGTTCTGGACAGAATGCCCTGTTCATCTGCTGCCGGGCCTGCCAAGCCAATGACCAACGAGAACAGAGACATGTAAGCACTGGTCCCGCTGCCGACAAGGGGCAGAACTAACATAATGTAATTATATAGTCAAAAACTTTGAATTAGCGTTGAATCTGCTGTAGATTCGGAGTTTTTCAGAAGTGATGAAATAATTTTACTCAGATTGATTTTTAGGCGATGACTGAAACCGTGAGCAGAGCAGATAACGAAGGGCAGGTATGTCGGGGGATCGTGATCGCCGGCTTGAGTGGCGGCTCCGGCAAGAGTGTGGTGTCTGTGGGAATCACGGCGGCTCTGGCCCGGCAAGGCTTTAATGTCGTGCCTTTCAAGAAAGGGCCTGACTATATCGATGCCGGTTGGCTGGGACTTGCTGCCGGCAAGCCATGCTGCAATCTTGATCCTTTTCTTTTCAAAAAAGAAGATATTATCAAATCCTTTAAAAACAAAATCTGTGGCGCTGATTACACGATTATTGAAGGGAACCGGGGTCTGTTCGACGGGGTTGATGTTGAGGGTTCTTACAGTACGGCGGAGCTGGCGGTTACTTTACGTCTTCCCGTCCTGCTGGTGGTGGACTGCACCAAATCAACCAGAACCATAGCCGCCCTGGTGGCAGGCTGCCAGAAATTTGATCGCCGGGTTGAGATCGTCGGGGTGGTCCTTAACAGGGTAGGCGGCAGCCGGCATGAATCCATTGTCCGCCGCTCCATCGAACACTATACCGAGGTGCCGGTCATTGGCGCTTTCCCTCGTGCCGCAAAGGATGTTTTCCCCCAGAGACATCTTGGCATCACGCCCGGTCCCGAACATGAGCAGGCCGACGATGCTGTCTCTGTGCTGGCGGATCGGGCTGAAAAATACCTCGATCTTGAAAAACTCAAAGAAGTCATGGCGGCGGCCAGTTGTTTGCCCTCAGATGAGCAACCGGTCGAGAGCGGTGGGGTTAAGATCGGGGTGATCCGGGATGCCGCCTTTCAGTTTTATTATCAGGAGAACCTGGATGCCCTCTGCCGGGAGGGAGCTGAACTCGTGGAGATCAATGCCCTTACCGCTGAGGAGTTGCCGGCCGTCGATGGACTGTATATCGGTGGCGGATTCCCTGAGACCAGCGCCAGGGAACTGGCGGCCAATACCTCTTTCCTGGCTTCCGT
>JBDLIW010000041.1:0-6938 GCA_039714695.1 Thermodesulfobacteriota bacterium
TATGCAGTTCGGCGCCTACGATGAGGTGCCGGACAAGATTGCTGAAAAGATTATTAAGCGGATAAAGGGTTTTGTCTAAACCCTGTCCTGATCGCATTTAAGGAATAGACGAGGAAAGATCATGGCAAAGGAAAAATTTGAAAGAACAAAACCGCATGTGAATATCGGCACCATTGGTCATATCGATCATGGTAAAACGACATTGACCTCGGCAATTACCCGAGTTCTGTCGACTAAAGGTCTGGCCGATGCCACTGCCTTTGACGAGATTGACAAGGCACCGGAAGAGAAAGAGCGTGGCATCACCATCGCCACCGCCCATGTGGAATATGAGTCCGATAACCGTCACTACGCCCATGTGGATTGTCCCGGCCATGCTGACTACATTAAGAATATGATCACCGGTGCGGCGCAGATGGACGGCGCTATTCTGGTGGTCGCGGCCACCGACGGCCCGATGCCCCAGACCCGTGAGCATATCCTCCTGGCCCGCCAGGTAGGTGTTCCGGCTGTGGTTGTGTTCATGAACAAATGTGACCAGGTCGATGATGAAGAGCTTCTCGAACTGGTTGACATGGAGCTTCGTGAGCTGTTGAGCAAGTACGAATTCCCCGGCGACGACACCCCGATCATTCAGGGCAGCGCTCTGAAAGCTCTGGAGAATCCTGAGGATGAAGCGGCCAACAAGTGTATCTGGGAGCTACTTGAGGCCTGTGATACATTCATCCCCGAGCCGGAGCGCGATGTTGACAAACCCTACCTGATGCCGGTTGAGGATGTCTTCTCCATTTCCGGACGTGGCACGGTTGCCACCGGTCGTATCGAGCGCGGTATTGTCAAGGTCGGTGAAGAGATTGAGATTGTCGGTATTAAAGATACCGTAAAAACCACGGTCACCGGAGTTGAGATGTTCCGCAAGCTCCTCGACGAAGGAATGGCCGGCGATAACGTAGGTATCCTGCTGCGCGGCACCAAGCGTGAAGATATCGAGCGCGGCCAGGTACTGGCCAAGCCGGGCAGCATTACCCCGCATACCAAGTTCAAGGCTGAGTGCTATATTCTTACCAAGGAAGAGGGCGGCCGTCACACCCCGTTCTTCAATGGTTATCGCCCGCAGTTCTACTTCCGGACCACCGACGTGACCGGTGTAGTTGATCTGCCGGCCGGAGTTGAGATGGTAATGCCCGGCGACAGCGTAACCATTGATGGTACTCTTATCACCCCGATTGCCATGGAAGAGGGTCTGCGCTTCGCTATTCGCGAAGGCGGCCGTACCGTTGGCGCCGGTGTTATCAACAAGATAATCGAGTAGAAGTTCATAAATTTAAGATAAACTTTGGCTGCCGGTATCATCAACGATGTGCTGGTAGCCTGTTATTTTGGCTGGGACAATGAGAGACATTATCACTCTGGGTTGCACTGAATGTAAACAGCGCAACTATACGACGACCAAGAACAAACGCAAAACTCCGAATAAACTGGAGTTTAAAAAGTATTGCAGATTCTGCCGGAGCCATACGCTTCATAAAGAAACGAAGTAGCTGGGTTTAGAGGCCAGTAGCTCTA
This sequence comes from Thermodesulfobacteriota bacterium, assembly GCA_039714695.1. GTDB lineage: Bacteria > Desulfobacterota > Desulfobulbia > Desulfobulbales > JAGXFP01 > JAGXFP01. The sequence goes on from JBDLIW010000041.1 coordinate 1,567, forward strand.
ATTGGTAGAGCATCGGACTCCAAATCCGAGGGCTGGGGGTTCGAATCCCTCCTGGCCTGCCAAAGATGATTTGCTTCGCCGATGTTCATGACAGAGGCGGAGCAATCTTTTTACTTCCCAGTTTCAGGTGGTTTGTTTCCGGCAGGATGCAATTAATTATTGGTTTAATGGCGGTCTTGTCAGGTTCGCAATTGACCATGGCAGTTCAGAAGCAGAGAGATTGATATGGCAGATAGCAAAGCTAACCTTCCCCAGAAAGCAAAGGGCAAGGTCGATAAAAAAGGTGAAAAGTCAGGAGAAGGTTTTAGCTTTTCGCAAATCAGCGTGTTTACTGCTGAGGTAAAAAACGAGTTCGGCAAGATAGCATGGCCGGACAAGAAGCACACCATGGCCTCGGCCACGGTTGTGATCGTTCTTGTCAGTATTATGGCCCTGTATCTTGGCGCTGTTGATCTCGTTATCGGCAAGCTTGTCAGCTATATATTGAATTAAACTTAATTAGGGGTCAAACAACAAATCCTATGGCTCGAGCATGGTACATATTGCACACTTATTCCGGCTTTGAGGAGCAGGTGAAGGCTGCCTTGGAGGAGAGGGTAAAAAATGCCGGCCAGGAAGAGTCCTTCGGGGAAGTTCTGGTTCCGACCGAGCAAGTGGTTGAGATGGTCAAGGGAACAAAGAAGACCTCTTCCCGGAAATTCTTCCCCGGGTATATACTGCTGAATGTCGACCTTGACGATCAGACCTGGCACACGGTCAGGGGAACTCCTAAAGTTACCGGTTTTGTCGGCGATGATCTCCACCCCCAGGCCCTGTCGGACGATGAGGCGATGAAGATTATCGGCCGGATCAAGGATGGAGCGCTCAAGCCCAAACCCAAAGTCATGTACGAGGTTGGAGACGTGGTCAGGGTAACGGATGGACCTTTTTCAAATTTCCAGGGCGTTGTTGATGAAGTACACCCGGACAAGGGACGGGTTAAGGTTATGGTATCAATATTTGGTCGGGAAACCCCGGTTGAACTGGAGTTTGTCCAGGTTGTTAAGGGGTAGATTGACTTTATCCGTATCGCATTAGAATAACAAATTGTAGTACAGGAGAAGAAAATGGCTAAGAAGATTGATGGCTATATAAAATTGCAGATCCCGGCCGGCAAGGCAAATCCCTCGCCGCCGGTAGGTCCCGCCTTGGGGCAGCATGGCGTAAACATAATGGAGTTCTGTAAGGCATTTAATGCCAAGACCCAGGATAAAGGAGATATGATCATCCCGGTGGTGATCACTGTTTATGTGGACAAATCCTTTTCCTTCATTACCAAGACTCCTCCCGCGTCAAAGCTCCTTCTCAAAGCGGCCGGCCTGAAGAGTGGTTCCGGTAATCCCAAACGGGAAAGGGTGGCAACAATTTCCCGTGATAAAGTCAGGGAGATTGCTGAACTCAAGATGCCTGACCTGAATGCATATGATCTTGACATGGCGACCCGTATTATCGAGGGTACTGCCAGGAGTGCCGGAATTACCGTAGTTGATTGACAAGAGGATGTGTGAGGAGGTTTCAGGAGAGACCTTCTTTTTTAAATTTGGTTGTGAGTTATTGGAGTAGGACCATGGGAAAAAGAGGAAAGAAGTACCAGCAGAACGCAAGTGAAATTGATCGCGACATGCTCTACCCGTTTAACGAGGGTGTTGGTCTGGCTGTAAAGGCCAAATATGCGAAATTCGATGAATCGTTGGATGTGGCTGTACGACTGGGAGTAGACCCGCGTCATGCCGATCAGATGATCCGGAGCAGTGTTGCTTTGCCCAATGGAACCGGGAAAACCGAAAGGGTACTGGTTTTTGCCAAGGGTGAGAAAATACAGGAAGCACTCGATGCCGGGGCGGATTTTGCCGGTGGAGATGACCTTGTCGAGAAGATTCAGGGCGGTTGGCTGGAATTCGACAAGACCGTTGCCACTCCGGACATGATGGGCGCTGTCGGTAAAGTTGGCCGTGTTCTTGGCCCCCGGAACCTGATGCCCAACGCCAAGCTTGGTACAGTAACCTTTGAGGTTGGCAAGGTAGTCGCCGAGATCAAGGGCGGCAAGCTTGACTTTAAGGTTGATAAGTCGGGCATTGTCCACGCCATGGTCGGCCGTTCCTCGTTTGGTGTTGAGAAGCTTCGCGAGAACGTTCTGACCTTTATTGACCGGCTGATCCAGTTGAAGCCCTCTTCCGCCAAAGGTGTATATCTGAAAGGAATCAGCTTATCCACCACCATGGGCCCCGGGGTAAAAATCGACCCGGCCGATGCACGGGCCATGGTAAAGCAGGCTGATTGAAAGAATTGATTACTACCGGGACTTCCCCGGTTTAGTAGTACCGACTTTGCTGCTCTCAATTTTTTGACGGCGGCATGGTCATTTAGCAGTGCAGTTTGAGTCGAAGACAGCGGGTACTTTTTGAGTTTAATCGTTGTTGTTGCACCGGGGCAAATGGTGGAGCGGCGGCGGCCTGCCCAGACGATCGGACATAATCGGCACCGGATGCCCCTCTTCGGGTGTTGCAGATCATTTGGACATGAAACGAATTTACTCCGTTTCGGTCATCCTACGGATCTTTATTTGTCTGTCCTTATCGACCTCAGCTGTCAGGTAGAAAAATCAGTTAAAAGGAGGTAAGAGACATTGAATCGTGATGAGAAGGCTACGATAGTCGAAGAACTCAGTGGCAAGTTTGCAACAGCAAAAATTGCTATTGTTACCGACTATCAGGGAATGTCTGTCCCCGTGCTTGAGGGACTGCGTCGCGAGCTGAAGAAATCCAACGCAGAAATCAGGGTTGCAAAGAATACGCTCTTGCGGCGGGCTGTTGAAGGCACTGCTTATGCAGAAATGGCCGAAGCCTGCACGGGAACCACTGCGGTCACCATGTCGTATGATGATCCGGTCGCTCCAGCCAAGGCTATTGTAGACTTTGCCAAAGACAACCCCCAGTTGGCAATCCGGGTCGCCTGTATGGACGGCAAGGTTTTGTCAGCGGATGATCTGGTTGCGCTTTCCAAGCTCCCCAGCAAAGAGGTTCTGCTGGGCCAGCTGTTATCGGTAATGAACGGCGTTCCCACCAGTTTTGTTCGGGTCCTCAATGGTGTACCGACCAATTTCCTGCATGCACTTAATGCAATTGGCGGACAGAAAGAAGGACAGGCTTAGAAAATTTTTATTCGAAATATTTATTCCAGGAGGAATTTATCATGGCTGTATCTAAAGACGATGTAATTGAATTCATTTCCAACATGACTGTACTTGAGCTCTCTGAGCTGGTTAAAGAACTTGAAGACAAATTCGGTGTTTCCGCTGCTGCTCCGGTTGCTGTAGCTGCCGGCCCTGCCGCTGGTGGTGATGCTGGTGGTGCTGCTGAAGAGAAGACCGAATTCGACGTAATTCTTACTGCTATCGGCGACAAGAAAATCGGTGTCATCAAAGAAGTTAGAGGTATCACTTCACTTGGTCTCAAGGAAGCCAAAGAGCTGGTTGAAGGCGCTCCGCAGCCGATCAAGGAAGGTGTTACCAAAGATGAGGCCGAGGAAATCAAGACCAAAATCGAAGCTGCCGGCGGATCTGTCGAGATCAAGTAAGCAGTTGCGTAATTGTTATGAAAGATGGCTGCCGTCGGCAGGACGTCTTTCTACTGCGGAGGCTGTTTCCGCAGGAAGTTTAAGGTAATAACGCCACGGGGTAAAAACCCCGTGGCGTTTATTGCGTTTTATTATTCCCCTAGCCTGGCCGGTTATATCTGGTCGGCTTTTGCCAGGTCGGCAACGATGACCGGCAAAGGGATTTTGGCCGGAGATTTTCCGTGAGCCGCATTGTTAAATTGACGAGGGCGACGCTGAATGAACACGATTAGACGAGTCAGGAAGAGTTTTGCCAAATCGAAGGAAATTGTCAAGAAGCCGCATCTGATTGAGATGCAGCGGCTGTCTTATGAGAAGTTCCTCCAGTATGGTAAGGCACCGGAAGAAAGAGAAGATTCAGGTCTTCAGGCGATTTTCAAAAGTGTCTTTCCGATTGAGGACTTCAACGGGACCTGTTCCCTGGAGTTTGTAAACTACACCTTTGGTGACCCGAAATATTCGGTTGAAGAGTGTGGCGAAAGGGGAATGACTTACGATGTTCCGGTAAAAATTACCGTCCGTCTGGTTGCCTATGACATTGATCCCGATACCGGGGTTAAGACTATTCGCGACATCAAGGAGCAGGCCGTTTACCTGGGCAGTATTCCCTTAATGACCAAAACCGGTGTTTTCGTGGTTAATGGCACGGAGCGGGTTATCGTCAGCCAGTTGCAGAGATCGCCCGGTCTGTTTTACAGCCATGATGGCGGCAAGAGCCATGCCGGCGGCAAGCGCCTCTACTCGGCCAGAATAATCCCGGTTCGCGGCTCTTGGATCGATCTTGAGTACGATGCCAAGGATGTCCTTTATGTCCGGATTGATCGGCGCCGAAAATTCCCGGTATCCACCCTGCTGAAAGCTTTGGGGCACGGTCCGGCGGAGTTGCTGGAGTATTTTTATGATGTAGAGGAAGTGAATTTCAAAGCCAAGAAGGCGACAATGAAGTTCGACCCGGAAGCGGCGATTGGTCAGCGCGCTCCGGTGGATATTGTCCACCCCAAGACAGGAGAGGTCCTGCTCAAAGCCGGTCTCAAGATCGGCAAAGCCAGAGCCAAGAAACTTGTCGACGAAGGGGTGACGCAGCTGGTTATTGCCTTTGATGAGCTGGCCGGAAAATTTGTGGCCAGGGACATCGTTGATCCGAAAACCGGAGAGGTGTTCATCCCCTGCAATACCGAACTGACCGAGACCATGCTGGCGGAGATGGTCGAGCTGAAGATCAAAAAGATTTTCCTGCTGGCCATAGATGGCGTCCGTGCTTCCGACTCATTCCGGAAAACCATGGCGCTTGATAAGGCTTCCAATAGTGAGGATGCCCTGATCGAAATTTATCGGCGCCTGCGCCCCAGCAGCCCGCCGACAGTTGAGATTGCCACCCAGTTCCTTGAGAACCTGTTTTTTAATGCAGACACCTACGATCTGTCTGTTGTTGGCCGTTTTAAATTGAATGCCAAACTTGGCGTTGACACGGACATAAATTTTCGGACCCTGACCAAAGATGATATCATGATGAGCGTCAGGGAACTTGTTCTATTAAAGGACCGCCAGGGCGAAATTGATGATATTGATCACCTGGGCAACAGAAGGGTGCGGACCGTTGGTGAACTGATCGAAAATCAGTACCGGATGGGACTGGTCAGAATGGAGCGGGCTATTCGTGAAAGGATGAGCCTGCAGGAAATTGAGGCCATGATGCCGCATGATCTGGTCAATCCGAA
>JBDLIW010000042.1:0-6894 GCA_039714695.1 Thermodesulfobacteriota bacterium
AAAATGAAATTAACTTATAGCAAGGAGATACTTAACCTGCTGCCGGAAGTTCTCATTGAACTTATAGACCTTGATGATGAACAGCTGGTGATCTGGGGTAATGAAAAAGCATTAAACGTTTTCGGCACAAATCTTCTTGACCAACCGATTACTGAACTCATCCCGTTCGACAGGTGGCGGGAAATCTATTCTTTTCTCTGTGAGAACTCAAAGATCGCAGAGATGCGATTTGAGCGGGATGAAAAGATCTACGAGTTCTCAGGATATTATCTGCCGATTGAAAGAAGTGATGAAAAGGGGCGGATTCAGCTCATTATCCGGGATATAACCGAAGAAGTAATCCTGGCCACCGTTGATCCCTTGACGAATATTTTCAACCGCAGGCACATTAACCACCTCTTGGCAATGGAGACCGATCGATGCAAGAGGTTTGCCAAGACATTTTCCATTGCCATGATCGATATTGACGATTTTAAAAACATAAACGATCAGCATGGCCACCCGATCGGCGACCTTGTCCTCCAAGGGTTCACCCGAGGCGTTCAGGACAAGTTGCGACAATATGATGTCCTGGGGCGTTACGGCGGAGAGGAGTTCCTCCTTATCCTTCCGGAACTCTCCCAGGTAGAATCATTCGAGGTCGTTGACCGGATCCGCAATCACATCGAGCATCTGAAAATAGAGACGGAAAATCAGCTTGCCTTAAGTGTCACGGCAAGTTTCGGAGTAGCAAGTTTTCCGGAAACCGCCGAGTCACCCAAAGACCTGATACTTAAAGCAGATGAAAAACTATACAAAGCCAAGAGAGCGGGGAAAAACAGGGTCGTGGCATAAAAACCAGGGAGAGAGTAATCATTCCGGCCAACCTAACCCACTAATAACACGTCATTGTTTTACGCATACACCAGCTGTAGATCAGAATGTTTTTACTGCGGAGACGACTGGCACCACAATGAAGTTCTAATTGGCTTCATCTAATGATACACTGAAAAAGAGAGCGGGATTTCCATCTTTTTGTGAAAGACAATATGTTGCCGGTACCTGCCAGGTGGTTCTACGCCCATCTGCGGGTACGGATCAACACTGGAGGAAAAATGAAAAAGAATCTTGGCATATTTCTGCTTGCCGTTTTGATCTTGGCGGGCGGTATCATCTTTTTTACCGCTTGTGAACCTGAAAGTAAGAAGAAGTTCACGATCGGGGTGGTAAATCCAAATCCCGGCACTGCGGCGGTCCATGATGCTTTTATCGACACCTTGCAAGAAGCCGCCGAAAAAGAAGGCTGGATTCTCTCTTTCATCATCTGCAAAGAAAAGAAAAAAGTCGACACGGACATCAAGGAGATGGTTTTGCGCCAGGTCGATATGATTTTTTCCATCACCACTCCGGCCACCAAGAAAGTTAAAAAAGCCATAGCCGGCAAGGGAGTTCCCGCTGTTTTTGCTGTCCATGACCCGGTAAAATCCGGAATCATCGAAAGTATGCAACGTCCCGGCGGCGATCTCACCGGAGTTAAGATCTGCGGCAGTATCCCCAAAGCCCTTGACTGGCTGCTGGCCATAGTCCCGGACACCAGTCATATTTATGTGCCCATCCGCCTTGACACCAAGGCTGCACAGCAGAGTTTGGATGGGTTGCAGCAAATTGCTCGATCATTGGACATACACCTTACCGTTGTCGAGGTTAATGATGAGGCGGAACTGGACAAGGCGCTGCTCTTGATTCCGGCCGATGTTGATGCGATTTTCATGCTCCATTCAATGCTGATTTCAACCCATGCACAAAAGATTGCCGAGATGGCTAATGCGAAGAAAATCCCCACTGCGGCGGCAATAGGAAAATGCCAGCAAGGCGCCTTGATTTCTTTCAGCCCGGAGCTTCCCAAGATCGGCAAGCAGGCAAGCCGGATCGCCTTACAAGTTTTAAAGGGTGAAGCGGTCGGCGATATTCCTGCCGAGATCGCCGAATTTGAACTTGGCATCAACCTGCAGTCCGCAGAGAAACTCGGCATAGAGGTGCCTAATAATATTTTAATCTCGGCTGATTACATAATCAGGTAACCGAAAGGAATATCGATGAAAAACAGTATCAGGGCCTGGTTGATAACTCCGTTGATCGGTTTATTTGTTGTTCCTCTCCTGCTCTTGGGGGCAATTCTTTCCTGGTGGAACTATGTTTCTGAAAAAGACCAGATAAAATCTCTGCAGCTGAATCTTGCGACCCTGGCCGCTGACGATGTATCGGTCTTTCTGCATGAGCACCAGATCAGAATTCACTCGATGTTGAACACCAACTATCTGCCTGATCTGTCATTGGCCCAGCAGCAGGGCCTGCTGACCAGGTTTTTGCGGTCGATCAAACACGACCGGCATGGTGCGGCCTTCAGCGCGATTTCGCTTCTTGATGATCAAGGCCGAGAGATATTGCGGATTTCTGACTCAGACTTCGTTCAGCCAGATGATTTACTTACCATGGCTGATGCCGATGAGTTTACGATCCCGGCAACAACAGGTCAGGTCTATTACAGCCCCATCTATTTTAAAAAACTGACCGGCGAGCCGATGATGAAAATAAGCATCCCGGTGAGGGATTTACAAAGCTTGCGTCTAAAAGGTGTCCTTGTCTCCGAGATGACGCTGAAGTTTATGCGGCACTTGGTGGCCACCATGCAGATCGGCAAAAGCGGGACAGCATATATTACCGACCAGAACGGGCAACTGCTCGTCCATCCCAACCGTTCTCTGGTCCACAAAAAGACTCATTTCATCGCCCCTGCCAGGCCCCAAATCATGTCGGGAATCTCGGGCTCCAAGGCGGTGGTCGCGGCCGCAAAAATTAACTTTGGCAATCAGGCCCTTTTTTTTGTAACCGAAATCCCCACCGCCGAGGCCTTGCAGCATATCAACCGCGCCATCCTTCTTCTCGGGTCGTTTCTGTTGCTGATGCTGATCGGGGCCATGGCTCTCTGGTTTATCGTAGTCAGGCAAATTATCCGGCCGATCGAGTCTTTAGCGGCAACGGCCAGAAATATCAGCCGTGGAGATTTCTCGCGGATGGCGGAGTCTCGACGGAAGGATGAGCTTGGTGATCTGGCCATAGCCTTTAACAACATGACCGGGCAGCTCCTTACTACCATCGGCGACCTTGAAAAAGAAAAGAACTTTGTCAAAAACACCATAGAATCCCTGACCCATCCCTTCTACGTTATCGACGTCAATGATTACACGATCAAACTCGCCAATTCAGCGTCGAATTTCGGCGACTTCAAACCGAGCGACACCTGCCATCAGCTCACCCACCACAGCGATCATCCATGTTCTGGTGATGAACATCCCTGTGTAATCAAGGAGGTCAAGAAGACAAAAAAACCCGTGGTTGTCGAGCACCTGCATTCGGATGCGGACGGTAATGTGTCAACCGTTGAAGTCTACGGCTATCCGATCTTTGATGACAGTGGTGAGATAACCCAGGTCATTGAATACAACCTGGATGTCACCGAGAAGAAGAATCTTGAAGCACAACTTTTTCAGTCGCAAAAACTTGAAGCCCTCGGCAGCCTTACCGGTGGCGTGGCCCACGATTTCAACAACTATTTGACCACGATTATCGGCTACAGCCAGTTGGGTATTAAACAGTTGTCAGAGGAAGACCCTTTTCGTCCTCGTCTGGAGTTAATTTACAATGCGGGGCAAAAGGCGGCGGCTCTAACCCGGCAACTGCTGGCCTTCAGCCGGAAACAGGTCATGGAATTAAAGGTGATCAACCTCAACACGCTTATCCACAATATGTTAAAGATGCTGGGACGTCTGGTTGGTGAGAATATTGTGATGGAAGAAATTCTGCGAGATTCAATCGGCAATATCAAGGCTGATCCAGGCCAGGTGGAGCAGATTATCATGAACCTGGCAGTAAATGCCCGTGATGCCATGCCCGATGGCGGCACCCTGTTTTTTGAGACTGATACGGTGGTTTTAGATGCCGGTTACTGCAAGACTCACCCAGAAGTGACGCCGGGATCCTATGTCATTTTCTCTGTTACCGACACTGGCCATGGCATGACGGCTGAGGTTAGAAAGAAAATCTTTGATCCATTCTACACCACCAAAGACAAGGGCAAAGGTACCGGGTTAGGGCTATCAACGGTATATGGCATTGTGAAACAATTACATGGCCAGATTTTTGTCTACAGTGAACCGGGGGGAACATCCTTCAAGATTTATTTCCCTGAGTTTAAGGAGAGTGGAGAGGCTCTTGAGGAAAACAGGGCAGAGCCAATGATTGGCGGGTCGGAAACAATCCTGGTGGTTGATGACGAACCGGATATCGGCGTGATTGTCAAAGATACGCTTGAGTCATTAGGTTATGAGGTTATTGTCGCGACGTCCGGGAAAGAGGCACTTGAGATTGCGAACAAAACCGACAAGAGATTCAGCCTGCTTTTGACGGATGTGCTCATGTCTGGCATGAACGGGCGTGAATTGGCCGAAAGACTTACGACCATGGACCAGGAAATCAAAGTGCTGTTCATGTCTGGATACACTGATGACATTATCACCCATCATGGTGTGCTGGAGCCTGGGATCAAGTTGATCAGCAAACCGCTTATCCCGAATCTTCTGGCCCTTAAAATACGGAAGATACTCGATAAAACCGGCGCTGAGTAATGATGGGTCTCAGGATAGATAAAGCTGCAACATCGTGAACATCCTGCAACATCGGGTCTGGTGACGATAACTATCTGAAATAATGTTGAAAGACGGGCTTTTTGGGGGCCTGTAATAACGTTTTTAAGGCCAAAAACGCAAATCATAGTAGAAAAGGGGGCGGGTCTGCTGTTGGCTTTTCTTTTCATCGTTTTTGTCTCATTCATTCATTTGAGCATCTCCATCTGTTTTTCATCCCCTTCCCACCATCATTTATCGATAAGAGATTTGAAATGCCTATCGATCGCATCGGTTGGTTCGATGGAAACTGTTTGACACCCCCTTCTCCAGACTGGTAGATTCATCCCCTGCTGAATTAAACATGAAAACGGAGAGACGAGTAATGCGCTACTACATATGACGATGACGGCTTCAGCCGTTCAGCCTGGTCCAGGCTGATTCTCATAGTGTCGGGTGTTTCTCCGAATTTTCCTGCCTGCAGTAATTTTCCAAATATCCAGGATTTCGGACCTGATACCCGTATCGGTATGGAATCCTGAAAATCGTCGATCCTGAAGATGATAATAGCAGCAAGATGTATTGCCGCTTTTTTATCCAGACCTTTTTCCTGTTCTATTCCCAGTTCTTGAGAGCACTTCCGCTATATGCACTAACGCACGCTCTTCTCCCTTGATACACTACAAAAAAAGGAGAAAAACAATGAAGCGAATGATACAACAACTGATGATTACCATTGGGTTGAGTCTGCTCTTTACCGCGAACAGTATGGCCGGCAGTGCTGCGGGTATTATCAATATGGATTTTGACCTGTCCCACCATTCTGTGGAAAAGGAAGTGGAGCTCTGGGTCCCCTATCCGCTTTCATCCAAATACCAGGACATCACCGGAGTTCTAGTGAGTGGTGATTTCGTCGATTCGGCGGTATATGCCGACAAAAAATACCAGACACCGATGCTTCACGCCCGGTGGGCCGCCGGTGCGAAGTCGCGGAGTTTGACCCTTTCCTTTAAGGCAGCGCGCCAAGAGGTTATTCGTCGTGATTTTCCCAAAAAGGAAGCAGCTCTGGATTTGGTTGGTTATGGCATGTGGCTGGCACCCTCAAGTCTCGGTCCAATTGATGGTGTGGTGGGTGAATTGTCTGAAAAGATAACCAAGGGGAAAACTACAGTCCTTGCCAAAGCCAAAGCAATTTACGACTGGACCTGTGAAAATATGTACCGTGACCCCAAAACCGTTGGCTGCGGACCGGGTGATGTCTGTTCCCTTCTCCAGAGGCCCGGGGGCAAATGTACCGATATTCACTCGGTTTTTGTGGCCCTCTGTCGAGCCGCAGGAATCCCGGCCCGTGAAATATTCGGCATTCGCCTTGGCAAGAAGGATGTTCAGGATATCGGTAAATGGCAGCACTGCTGGGCCGAGTTTTTCTTGCCCGGTTATGGTTGGGTGCCGGTCGATCCCGCAGATGTCCGGAAACTGATGTTGAAAAACAACCTCAAACATGAAGACCCTGAAACAGCAGAACTCAGGGCCTACTTCTGGGGGGGCTGGGACGCGTATCGTGTTAAGTTGGCTATGGGGCGTGATCTGGTGCTGAATCCGCCGCAGAAAGGGTCGCCACTGAATACTTTCGGGTATCCCTATGCGGAGGTTGGTGGCGAACCCCTTGATTTCTATGATCCGGCTTCTTTCAAGTATACTTTTACTACCTGGGGGTTGACCGATGGCGGATATGGTCTGATCGACACCGACAGCTTGAAAGGACTACTCGATCGGGGTTCGGAAATTTCGGTCTTTGATGCCAGGAATCCTGAAGAGTACCAGGAGGTCCATATCCGCGGTGCCGGGAGTTTGCCCCAGAAAAAATTTGATGAGTTTATCCACCTGCTGCCGAAGGATAAATCCCAGCCGGTCGTTTTCTACTGTAATGGGGTCAAGTGCGGTAAGAGCAAGAAGGCTGCCAAGATGGCTTTGGCTCTGGGCTACGAAAACGTGCTGGTCTATGCCGAGGGAATGCCGGTATGGGAGGAGAAGGGAATGCCGATCTATGCCGGGCCCAATTACGAGGAACGCATAGAAACAACCAAGGTCTCTCCTGCCAATCTTTTTACCATGATCAAGAACAGCCCCCAGATCTGTACCGTGGTTGACGTTCGCGACGTGGAAGAATTCGCCGAAGGCCACATCCCCGGTGCCATCAATATCCCGGTGGCCACCTTTGCCTCGCAGTCCG
>JBDLIW010000043.1:0-6841 GCA_039714695.1 Thermodesulfobacteriota bacterium
AGCGGTAATTCGTCTGGACAAGGCGGGGGTAAGGGTTCTTTCTACGGAGGAGCTTCTGGCCAAATAAATTATTAAATGTAGAGTAGAGAGGCGGCTGTAGTTAAAGGAAATTACTCTTGTCGCCGGGCGGTGAAGCCGGTTGAGTAGTGGGGCTGTTGCCCTTTACTATCGGCAGAGGCGTTGCCTTTTTCTCTAGCTCGCCATCTTTGCTGTTTTTTTCAAGATCCCTGATCAGGGCCGCTTCTTTCTGAAATTCGGAGGCCGGCTTTTTTTTTGCCTGTTTAGAGACCTCTCTGACAGGTTTTCTCTTACCGGTGAAAAATTCCCTGATGTCTGCAGTCTTCTCGTTGGTGATTCGGCTCAGATCATGATAAGTGAGGTTGTCGGAATATATTTTCCAGACCAGGTAGCTGCAAAACGCGATCATTCCGCAGATCAGGGAAACAAGGACCAGTCTTCTGGCCCTCTGGTATAAATTATGTTCAGCTTCCTGGTCGGCAATCCCTTTTGACTCAAGGAGTTTGACAATCTTGTCAAACTTGTGCTGCAGATCTCCACCACCAGGTTTGGGTGGTGGGGCCGGTTGGGGGATTTCACCGGCAGGTAAGTCGATGGTAGCCTCATCAGCGGCGTTAATCATGACGGTGTCGTTGCCGGCGGCGGTGCCGAGTGGTACGCAGTCGGCCTTGCTGCTCTGGTAAGTCAGTTCGAGTTCCGAGGCAAACTCCTCTGCCGACTGGAATCGCTCATGGGTTTTTTTGGCGAGAGCTTTGAAGATGAGAGAGTCAAAAGCCGATGGTACCTGAAAGTTGAGGTCGGAGGCCAGCGGCGGGTCTGTATTTAGAACCCGGTGCATTATGGTTGTCATCGAGTTGCCGGGAAAGGGCTTCTCGCCGGTGAGTAGGTGATACAGGATGACTCCGGTTGAGAATAAATCAGATCTTTTATCCACCTGCTGCCCGCCGAACTGTTCGGGAGACATGTATGACGGAGTGCCTATTACATCGCCGAACTGGGTCAGGGTGGATGACTCAATGCGGGCAATACCGAAATCGGTAACTTTGATTTTGCCGTTTTCCGGGATAATTATATTTCCCGGTTTGATATCCCGGTGGACTACACCGTTGTCATGGGAATAAGCCAGAGCATCAAGCAGTTGGGAGATGATGCTGATGATCATCTCCAGGGGGAAACGTTCGTTGTTGTCGAGGAATGATTTTAGTTCACGCCCCTGGACAAATTCCATGGCGATATAGGCAGAATCGTCTTCTTCACCGTACTCGTAGACCGTGACTATTCCGGGGTGGGTAAGACGACCGGCCGCCTGGGCTTCTCGCTTGAAACGGACCAGCAGGGGCTCCATTTCCTTGTGATCCAAGGCATCTTTACGAATCGTTTTGATTGCTACCGTTCGCTCGATGTGGGGATCAAATCCTTTATAAACTATCCCCATGGCTCCCTGGCCGAGGATAGAGATGATTTCGTACTTTCCGAGTTTTTTCAGTTCTCCCATGGGCGGTCTGCTTGGAGGAATATTATACTTTGAGTTTTCAGCATGAAACGAGAACCAGACAACGATATTGAGACCAGATTAATGTTTTTTAGGGGACAAAGCAAGACAAGGTGTCAGTCAAGAAAAGAAAAGCGCAACCATTTGACTGGTTGCGCTTTGACGCAAACTTTACGTTACGGTGGTGGCAGAAGAGTTATTTCTGTTACTCCTCCCCGACATAATTACCATCGCGGAACAAGCCTCTGATCTTGGTTTTCCCATCTTTATATGTATAAGCACCCTGGCCGCTGGGAACATTGTTCTGCCATTCGCCTTCGTAGCTGCTGCCGTCGGCATAAGCCATTTTGCCCTGACCGTTGGGAAGACCGTTCTCGAATGAACCGGTAAATTTATCCCCTTTGGGGGAAGTCAGGACACCTTCGCCCTGGGCCGCACCGTTTACGAAGGAGCCGTCGTAGACAGTACCATCGGGGAAACTTAAGATGCCGGTGCCGTGTTTCTGGTTGTTTTCAAATTGGCCGATGTATGTTTTGCCATCGTTGAGGGTCAGGGTTCCCTGGCCCTGCCTTTTGCTTTTGACGAAATTACCATCGTATTTATCGCCATTCGGGAAGGTGTAGACACCCTTGCCGTGCAATTCATTGTTATCAAAAGTGCCTGAATAAGTGGACCCGTCAGGATAAGTGAGGGTTCCCTCGCCATGGGGATAACTGTGCTTGAATTCGCCCACATATTGACCGCCGCTGGGATAGACGAATGTGCCTGTGCCGTTATTGCAATTTCCTTCGGTGCATGTGGCAAAGACAGGTGCGGAGTTGAAGGCTATGGCAAGAGTAATCACAATAGCAGAAATTGAGAATCTCATTTGGTCTCGGTCTCCTTGTCATATTACGAAAAAAAATTTACAGTGGCCGGGCTGTGCCTGTCACTGACCCCCTGGAAAAATTAAGTGTTGCGTTTGCATTATCCATAATTTTATTATGTCCCTTCTGTCAAGGAAAATCACGGGAGCCTGTTTCCTCCCTGAACAGTGTAAAAGTCAAGAGGTGCAACTTGTTCGAATGGCTGCTGACCGGTTTAAGTCTTCTGGGCTGCTGGTTTAATATTCAGAAAAGTGCGGTCGGCTGGGTGATCTGGTCCGTGGCCAATGTTGGCTGGATCATCACCTTTCTCGCGAAAGGTATGATAGCCGAATCGACCCTTTTTTCGGTTTACCTGGCACTGTCTATATATGGTATCTTCAAATGGCGCCAGCCTTTGGTTGATGCTGCGGAATAATATGCTCGGATACTTTTTTCCATCATGATCATAACCTGGTTGGCAAGGTTCACAGGCTGGGGGGACATTTGATTCAGTACATAGGGCCGATAAAAAGAATGGTGTTGTGTTGTCTGGTGTTGGTTCTGCTGCAGGCTACGGCCGGCTGCGCGGCGAAACCGGTATCTAGAGTCATGGAAACCACCGCCTACTGTGGCTGTGGCTCTTGTTGCGGTTGGGAAAGGGGTTCCTGGAAATTCCTGAAACTGGATTTCTGGAATCGTTATGTGAAGTCGGGCCGCAATCCCGGGCGCGTATATACGGGTAAGACCTCATCGGGCACATTTCCCCGGGAACCGCAGGCCGGTCTTTTTTCCCTGGATAGTCTGCAAAGGCCCTGGATGATCCCCCTCCGAATTGTACTTTTCCCGTGGCTCCTGCTGCCTGAAGACGGGACCATTGCCGCTGATACTGACTACTATCGGTTTGGCACCAGGATGTATGTGCCTGGTTATGGCTGGGGTGTCGTAGAGGACAGGGGCAGTGCCATCAAGGGCGCGAGTAGATTGGATTTATACATGGATTCCCACGACAAGGCTCTGGTGTGGGGTCGCAGGAAACTATCGGTAGTAATCGAGAAAAGATGATTGCCCCGGAGGTATACGGATGATTATTAACGATTGTCAGGCCAAACCCAGGATAGATTACCCCTGTCCCTGGTTGTTCAAGGTGATAGGTTTTGAGATGGATGAAATCGAGAAAGCCATTGGTGAGGTGCTCGGAGACGCGGTGGTTACGGTGTCTGCTTCAAAGGCAAGCAGTAGCGGGAAATACCAAAGTGTGAATCTGGAAATGGAAGTTGCCGGTGAAGAGGAGCGTGATGCGGTATATAAAAACCTCTCCGCCCACGCTGCCATCAAAGTTGTTCTATAGTAAACCGTTTGAACAGCTCAAATCGCTCAAATCGCTCAAATCGCTCAAATCGCTCAAATCGTTCAAACCGCTCAAACTGTTCAAACGGCTCAAACCGTTTCAGGCGTTTGAGCCGTTATTCCACTTCGAAGCCGATGCCGCTGATCACTTCCTTGATCTTTTCCAGGGGAATCGTCGCTGCCTCGTCGTAACTCGCTTCGCCTTTATCCAGGTCAACATTTACGTTGCTGATCCCTTCGACGTCGTTTAACGCCTTGGTTACCGCCCCGACACAGTGATCGCACTTCATGCCGTTTATTTTAACTGTGGCCATCTCTGACTCCTCTTCTTGTGATAGTGGTGAATAACTACTATAAATGCCCAATTGATATTGAACTTATCGAAATAATAATTAGTTTTGTCTGAAAGGCAATCATAAGTTTTTAATTAAATATTTGATGATTAAGTGGCGGTTTCCCTGGTAGACCGCCTTTCGAGGGGACTATTTTGACGGACAATAAGATTGATAAGCAGCAGGTGGCAATTAATGGCATGCATTGCGCCTCTTGTTCCGCAAGGATTGAAAAGGTTGTCGATACAATAGAAGGTGTGTCGTCTGTAAATGTCAATCTTGCGGCGGAGACCATGATCGTTGAATGGCAGCCTTCAGTTACCGATCTCGGCAAGATAGCCGACCGGATATCGGGCCTCGGTTTCGAAATGGTAATCCCTGCCGAAGAGAATGAAGTGCGGTTTAATATCGAGGGAATGAGCTGTGCCTCCTGTTCTTCAAGAATTGAGAAGGTGGTTTCTGCAATGGACGGCGTGGAAAAGATTGAGGTGAATCTGCCCGCAGGCGTTGGCATTGTTTCTTT
This sequence comes from Thermodesulfobacteriota bacterium, assembly GCA_039714695.1. Lineage (GTDB taxonomy): Bacteria > Desulfobacterota > Desulfobulbia > Desulfobulbales > JAGXFP01 > JAGXFP01. The sequence goes on from JBDLIW010000043.1 coordinate 4,558, forward strand.
TGATCAGCAACTGGTCAGCCAGCGGCAGATCAGGGAAAAGATCAACAGCCTGGGGTTCAAGGCATTACCGGCAACCGATAGTGGAGAAGGACTGGCGGCCAGTCAGCAAAAGGCCCTGGACCGGTTGCGTTCGATGAAAATGGAGCTGTGGCCGACCCTTATCCTGGGCGGGGTGCTGTTGACCGTGTCGATGGGGGAAATGATCGGCCTGAGGCTGCCGTCTTTTATGGCTCCCCGGGAGGCGCCGCTTGTTTTCGGGCTGGTTCAGTTTTTGCTGGTAGCCCCGCTGATGTGGCTGGGCCGGAGATTTTATCTGGTGGGTTTTCCCAGTCTTTTCCGGGGGGCGCCCAATATGGATTCACTTATTGCCGTTGGTACCGGGGCCGCTTTTTTATACAGCTGCTGGAATCTGGTTGAAATTGCTCTCGGTTATGATGCCATGGCCCGGGCTATGGACCTTTATTTTGAATCGGCCGGCGTGATTATTGCCCTGGTTTCCCTGGGGAAATTTATGGAAGCGCGCTCCAAAGTCAGGACCTCTGGTGCCATCCATCAACTGATGCAGCTCGCTCCCGATAAGGCAACCCTGATCAGGGGAGATGAACAGGAAGAGATTCTTGTTGAGGAGATTACGCCGGGTGACCTGCTGCTGGTCCGGCCCGGAGAGCGGGTGCCGGTTGACGGGGTGGTCGTCAAGGGGGCTTCCGCAGTTGATGAATCGATGCTTACCGGAGAAAGTATGCCGGTAAACAAAAGCGCAGGTGATAACGTAGTTGGCGCTACCCTTAATTCAAACGGCGCTCTAACGATTAAAGCTGAAAAAGTAGGTAATGATACGGTTCTGGCAAGAATTATCAAAATGGTCAGGGACGCCCAGGGCAGCAAGGCTCCGATCGCCAACCTGGCAGACCGGATCAGCCTTTATTTTGTGCCGGTGGTTATGATGATCGCCATCTTGGCCGGTCTGGCGTGGTTTTATCTTGGCGGGGCGGATTTTCCCTTTGCCCTGAGGATTTTTGTGGCGGTGATGGTTATCGCCTGCCCCTGTGCCATGGGCTTGGCCACACCTACTTCGATAATGGTTGGCACGGGGCGTGGAGCCCAACTGGGGGTGTTGATTAAAAGCGGCGAAGCCCTGGAAAAAGCCCAGAAGATAGATGCGGTGGTTTTCGACAAGACCGGGACTCTGACTTATGGGCGGCCTGAGTTGACCGATCTGCTGGTTTTTAGTGGTACCATATCCGAGGAAGAATGTCTTACCCTGGTGGCCGCTGCGGAAAGCACCTCTGAACATCCTCTGGCCAGAGCCATAGTCTCGGCGGCCAAAGAAAGAAATATCGTACTCACCGAACCGGAAGACTTCGAGGCTGTCCCGGGGCGGGGATTGACTGCTGTAGTTGGCGGCAGAAAACTTTTGCTCGGCAACCAGGAGTGGATGGAGGAAAGTTCCGTTTCCGGTTTTGATGTTAACGAAGTTCGGGTCGAATCCGAGCGGATGGCCTCCCAGGGCAAAACCCCGCTCTACCTGGCTGTTGACGGCGAATTTACCGCGCTTCTGGTCATTGCCGACCAGGTTAAGGAAGAGGCGCGCTCTACGGTGATGGCGCTACGCAAAATGGGGGTTAAATCAATCATGCTCACCGGAGACAACGAGTTAACCGCCCGCAATATAGCCACCCAGGCAGGTATTGAAGACGTGATCGCTCAGGTCATGCCCGAGGACAAGGCAGAGAAGGTTGCCGAACTCCAGAGCCAGGGTCTCAGGGTAGCGATGGTGGGTGACGGGATTAATGATGCTCCGGCTCTGGCTAGCGCCGATGTGGGGATCGCTATGGGCACGGGGATCGATGTAGCCATTGAGTCCGGCGATATCGTTTTGATGAAAGGGAACCTGAACGGACTGCTCACGGCCCTGCAATTGAGTCGGGCGACGATGAGGAATATCAAACAAAATCTCTTCTGGGCATTTATCTATAACATCATCGGTATCCCGGTGGCGGCTGGGCTGCTATATGCCTTTTTTGGCGGGCCGACCCTGAACCCCATGATCGCCGGGGCCGCGATGGCGATGAGTTCTGTTTCAGTCGTTACTAACGCATTACGGCTCCGTTTGTTTCGGCCCGTATCTTTTTAGCCCGAATAATTTACGAGTTATCAATTGGTGGATCTCCTGCGACGGGTGGGTTCAGGTCAATCATTTCAGATGCCGGGGATTGTCGCTATTCTTCCCGTAAAATAATGCACAGAATTGCTTGGTTGCGGCGCGGCGGTCTGTGGTCTCGGA
>JBDLIW010000044.1:0-6813 GCA_039714695.1 Thermodesulfobacteriota bacterium
CGCTCCGGGTCCAGGATATTCATCTGGTGTTGATGCTGTTACTCAACCGGGCCCGAAAGTCGCTCAACCTGAAATACCCTCAAAAAAACCGGGAGAAGAAGCTGGAGATTGTTTCGCTGGTTGATGAAGAAGAAGGAAGAAAATATCTTCAGGTCCGGATAGTGGATTATGGCACCGCCCTGGATCCGGAAACAATAGCGGTGGTCCTGGGAGATGATTCCGCCGCAGAAATCACAGACAACGAGACGGCCCGAAATCTCAAGGTTTGCCGCGAGTTGATTGAAAAGGGACACCGTGGCAGATTTACGGTGGCCAGCGGCATGGACGGGCAAACCAGTACTTCTTTCAGCTTGCCGGTGCAGACTGTACCAGAGTAGTTCTTATATCCTGATCCTGCGGCGGTTTACGTGTCCAGAATTGTATCAGTTAGCTGGTTTTTTTCAGGCAGCGGCAGATCGACTGTCGCAGTGGTGTGGTCGTTGACCTTTGTTTCAAGATGGAGATGACCCTTATGGGCATGGACCAGTTCACGGCTGATCGATAGGCCCAGGCCGGTTCCTTCCCCCGGTGGTTTGGTGCTGAAGAGTGAATCAAATATACGGCTGACCTGTTCCGGAGGAATGCCGATGCCGTAATCAGTAACCGTGGTTCTCAGATAGTCTCTTTCCTGATTTACCAGTTCGGTTTTGATCTCGATCCTTTTCCCTGGGTCAACTTTCTTATACCTTTCATTCAGGGCGTAACGGGCATTGCTTATCAGGTTGAGAAAGACCTGTTGCAGTTGTTGTGGATTACCCTGGAGGAGCGGTAAGTTTTCATCGGTTTCGACTATTATCTGAATCCCATCCTTGTTTAGCTGGTGTTTAAGCAGGGAGATGGAATCATCGATGATCTCGCGGAGTTTAATCTCGTCGTTTTCTTCGTCTTGCTGCCGCGCAAAGGAAAGGAGATTGCGGACAATGCCGGCGACTCTTTCCCCTTCTTTAATGATCCTGGCCAGGAGGTCCCGGGACTCTTTGTTCTCCTCACCTTCACACTCATCATAAATAATCTGGGCATAGTTGATTACCCCGTTTATGGGGTTATTTATCTCGTGCGCAACCCCTGCCGCCAGTTCGCCGATGGCGGCAAGTTTGCCGGCCTGCAGGGCTTCCGCCTTTCTTATTTTTTCTTCAGTAATGTCGCGAACAACCGCGATAAAGAATGTATTGGAACCGAATTTCATTTCGCTGACGGACATCTCCACCGGGAACTCGGACGAGTCTTTCTTGCGACCGGTGATTTCCTGTAGGCCGCCCAGGATTTTTCTTATCCCTGCTGGCGATCCCTGGCCGTTGCCTGAGGTGGCAATGCTGGGCGCCAGAATTGCGATATCCTTGCTGAGCAGGGAATTTATTTTAGAATCATAACCGAACATTTTTGCGGCCGGCGAGTTTACCGACTCGATGGATGCATCTTCGCTAAGGATAATCAGGCCATCGAACATGTTCTCGATAATGGCCCTGATCCGGGCTTCGGCCTCTTCTCTTTCACCGATCGATTGTTGAATGCGGTGAGCACCAATGAAAATACCGAGTATCCCGAGGAGCCACAGGCCTAAATGGCCGAAAGTCAGGGAGACTGATTTTTTCCTGGCCAGTTCATACAGATGGGACATCGGGATGGAGACACTGATGCCGCCCCTGATGTCGCCCGGCTCATATCCTTGTGGGGCATGGCATTTCAGGCAGCCTTCCTCGGTTATCATCGGCCGCATCAGGCGCAGATATGGTTTGCCGTTAATACTTTCGATACTGCTGACTTCTCTGCTTCCTGACTCGAAGGCATCCAGGGCCTCTTCTTCCCATGGATCGGCTGCGTTTTCAGCCCGAATTGGATCGAGACTGGTTATATGGCCGAGGGCTTCGAAACTTTTGGCCCGCATTTCGTATACCTGACGGATCATATATTCGGGATTAACCAGAGTCAGTTTGAGGCCGGATTCTGTAACAACGACTTGTTCGGGAAGATGTTTCAGATAGGGGTTAGGTTGGGTTTTGTCGGTGATGGGCACGAAGACACCATGATGACCGGTTGCCCATCGATAATAATTAAGGTCTTTTTCATAAACGGTTTTCGCTTCCTGTCGGGCGATTTCGAGGCTGCTCTCTTTCTCCCCGGAAATGTCCTTCACCAGGGAAGCGAAAATGATGATAGTCCAGGCCATTGCAATGAACCAGGCAAAGGGGGCCAGCCTGACTTTGGAAGTCCGCTTTTCGGCCCGGCTTATGTTGACCTCCATCATCGCACAGATTGTGGAGGTTAAGAGGGCCATTACCCCGCCAACTATAATATGTTCAAGATTTAAATAGGGAAGATCAGGATTCAGAAAAAGATCCGTCAGAGCATTGACGTTGCTCATTGTGGCGATAACTATACTATATAGAAGCAACCTCAATATAGGTCTGGTTCTGATGGACAAATCGGCTGTTCCCTTTTTCATTTTTGGTGATTTCTTTATATTCTGTTTATTAAATGACGCAGAAAAACTATTGTCAAGTGAAAAGGAAATTACAGCTTCCGAACAGGAGGTAGTCAATCACAGGAGCTGCATAACGGCGAGATGACCTCGGGGTAAATCAGCCCGGGAATTCTATTCTAAAGTCCGGGAGATAAGTGGAATATTGATGAGCCGTGGAAATATACTCTCAGATCAACTCCTGATATCTGAAGCAGTCCGTTAAGTGATCATTGACCATGCCGACCGCCTGCATGAATGCATAACAGATGGTTGGCCCGACGAAATTGAAATCCAGTTTTTTCAGATCCTTACTCATGACGGCAGAGGTCGTGGTCTGGGCAGGAATTTCCGAGATTGACTGCCAGCGGTTTATTACCGGTTTATAATCCACATATTGCCAGAGAAAACCACTAAAACTGGTATGTGAATCAAGGATCTTCAGCACGCCCCGCGCGTTGCGGATGGCGGCTTCGATTTTCAATCGGTTGCGGACTATACCGGAATCCTTGAGCAGCCGCTTAATGTCCTTCTCCGGATAGCGGGCGATCTTTTCGATATCGAAGTTGTCAAACGCCCGGCGGTAATTTTGCCTTTTCCGGAGGATTGTCAGCCAGCTCAGTCCGGCCTGGGCTCCTTCCAGGATCAGCATCTCGAAGAGCAGTCGGTCATCATGGGTTGGCACTCCCCATTCCTTATCGTGGTATTCAACATAGAGGGGATCGCTGCCGCACCATTCGCATCTATTTATCATATCTGAGTTCCCTGTTGCAGTGACCCCATTCAGTTATGAACTTATTCAATTTCCTTGAAGGCATCGCGCTTTGCCCCGCACACAGGACAGGAGTCAGGGGGATCACCGGCGCTAATGTAGCCGCAAAAACTACAGACATGGTAGTCATTGTCCCTGTCGCTGGCTATATCTTCCTTCTCGGCCGAATAATACTTGCTGATGTGCTTCTCGACGGCAAGCAGCTGGGGCAGGGCATGGATGATCGCCTGGTTGTCTCCTTTTTCTGCTTCGTCGAGGCCCAGGGAATATTGGTCGATGATTTCTCCAATCTCCTTTTCGAAGATTGTCGAGAGATATTTTTCGGAACGGTCTATATGTCCGCGATAGGCGCTGAACACTCGATGAGCCTGGACTTTCTCTGATTCGCTGATTGCCCTGATCAGGTGGCCAAGTCCTTCACGGCCTTCCCTGACGGCTTTCTTGGCGTAGATTTTTTTTCTGGCGGCTGCCTTGGAAAGCAGGCCGAAAGTCCTGAGCAGCATTTCTTCAATGTCAGCTGACATTTTTAAATCTCCTGTAGATATCCAGGATAGAAAGCGGATTGATGAAGATGGTGGCTCTTTACAGATTTCTGGAGATTGAAAAAAAGAAGGTCATTCCTTCCCCTTTTCTTGATTCGACCCAGGATTCGCCATGGTGTTGTTCCACTATCTCTTTGACAATCGCCAGTCCCAGTCCGGTCCCGGAAGTTTCCTTGGAATATTCCTTGCGCTCGAAGACCCCGAATATTTTCTGCAGATCCTCCTTGTTAAGGACCCGGCCATCATTGGCAACTGAAAATATATAGTGGTCATAGGTCTCTTTAAAACCTATTTCGATTCTGGTCAGGTTCTCTCCCCCGTATTTCAATGAATTGTCAATCAGGTTGCGCATAACCCGGATAATGGATATCCGGTCGGCCGCTATTTTCTTGGGCAGGTTTTCAGGTTCTTCCCAGGCTACATTGGAAACCCCTAAGCGGGTTGAGAATTCGTCGTGGATAAGCTGGAGTATTTCCCGGGGAGAAACGTATTCAATATTAAGGGGGTTTTCCCGGGTAGTAATATAGGTATTAATTTTGTCGACCAGGGCAACGATCTGTTCGGAAGCACCCATGATATGATCACAGAAGCTGCGGCCTTTTTCATTAAGGGTGTCGCCGTATTTCCCTGAGAGCAGTTTGGCCAGACCATGGAGGGCAACGGCCGGGGTTTTCAGGTCGTGGGCGATGGAAAAGGCGAATAGTTTGATCTTTTCCGAGGTCTGCTTGAGATCGTTCTCTATCCTTTTCCTCCGGCTGATGTCCCGGATGACGCTCAGCATCACCTGCTGGTCCGGGAAGTCGATTATTTTGGCACTTACCTCGACCGGCATAACGGTTCCGTCTTTTCTGAAATGGGCCGACTCAAAAACGGCTTCCCCGTACTTTTTGATTCGGGCAATTCGTTCCGGAACAGTAGCGGCAAATTCCGGGGGAACCAGTTCAGAAACATGTTTTGCCAGCATTTCCTCTTTGGTAAAGCCAAGGCGATCATAGGCAGTCCTGTTGACATCCAGGAAATTACCATCCGTGTCTAAGATAAAGATCCCGTCGTTTACCGATTCAAACAGGATGTGGAATTTCTTCTCGTCATCCGAAAAAGATGAAGCTGGCTGAGAGGTGTTGGAATTATTGTTGCCGGCCATGGTTACCTTTTGTTAATTACTAATAATTTCAACTTGATATCGCTTGGTTTGGCGTATTAATCTTTATTTTATCAGATTTCCTCGATTGTGTTCCATTAAAACAAGGTCGCCATTAATAATAGTATCCTTGGGCCTGTCGGCAATTTCGGCCACATGGTTGGCAACTACGGGGCATTTTACCATCAACATGAAAAATATGGGCGCATCAATTTCCGATAAGGTCTCGAAGTTCCCCTGGCCCTTGCTGATGATCAGGTCGGCTGCTTCAAATTCCCTGCGGAACTCCCGGCTGCAATTTTGCAGAGGTGTGCCTGGGCAATCGGTTCCGTTGCTGATGATTCTGCAACTCAGATCGAGGCCACAATATTCGGCATCTTTTCTGAGGGCATCGTTAATAATCGGTTTTTCTTTAACCGCCAGGGTAACCGGTTTGCCGATATATTCGATAAGAAGACGATCGAAGACCAACTCTCCGCAGTTGTCGGCAAGATAGAGGATTTTCTGGGCCGTTCGCAGCTTTTTCTGAAATTCTTCCAGGTGGTTAATGGCCAGCTCATTGGTCAGGCATTCGTCGATGGCTTTCTGGACATCAAAATCCTGGTGCGACCCGTAATCGATAATATTACCGGCAATAGCCAGGCGAGCCGCAGTCAACAAAGGAGTTTCAGAGAATTTAAGCTTGTCTTCCAGGTAGGGTAGCATCCCAAGAGCCGCCCGGTTGCTTCGCTTTTTGAGATCGGAGAAAATATCTGTATGGTCGCTCATCTCTGCTATCATTCGGTAAAGAGAAACAGAATTTTCAGGTGGTGAAAGCTCAAGAGCAAAGGTCGGGATGAGATTCGCCGCCTTATCCATGATCGCTGTCCGGAGCGGTAGGGAATCAGTTGCCAGATCGGCGCTATATTCAGCCTGCCTTAAAAAACAGGCAAGACAATCCGGAGAAGTTCGCATATCTCGATTAGGTGTTTCTCTGTCTTATTTCCGAAAGTCGCTGTACAGCTTCTGGGCGCATTTCGGGCAGTAACTGTGGCTGAATTCGGCTTCTGAATGATCTCTGATATAGGTTTCCATCTGTTCCCATTTTCCTTGCTCGGTCCGGATGCTCTTGCATGATGAACAAATTGGCAGAAAACCGCTGAGAATCTTGACTTCGGCCATGGCTTCGTCAAGCTCTCCGGTCTTTTTTGCAACCAGTTCGTCAAGCTGTTTCTGGTGTTCGGCCAATTGCTTTTCGGTTTTTTCGTGATCCTCGATCTCTTTTCTGAGTTTGGTTTGGTATTTAGAGATATTTTTATCTATATTTCCCAGATATATGGCAAACAGGAAGTAGAAGGTGATAATCAATATTATCGAGATGATCAGGAAAAAGATGAATGCCTGCTGGCCGTAAGTCACCTCGCCAAGATTGCGCAAGACGAAGATGTCTCCTACCTCTGTGCCACCGGCGTCTATCAGGGGTATTGCTCCGACCCGGTATCTGTAGTCGTCGCCTGTCAGGTCAAAGGGCTCTTTGCTGTGACCATTATCATGATTGACCAATGCCTTGTCCAGGCCGAGGGGCAGGGACTCCAAGGTGGAGGCAGTGATTATATGTTGCGGGTAATTATCCCAGTTGCCGGTTTTATTCATAATCCTGAGGCCGGCTTCCCAGGGCTTCCGGTTGAGAAACTTCTTGTTTATGGCAATGATAATATCAACATCATGGAGCAGTTTCAGGCGCGGGGTAATATGGTCGATCTCCTTACCGAGTTCGATATAGCCGACCAGTTTGTCGTTGATGAACCAGGGGATTACCACGCGCAGGGTGAGGGTGCCCAAGGGGCCAAGTTCCAGACCTCGGGCGGGCGTCAGTTTTAAT
>JBDLIW010000045.1:0-6790 GCA_039714695.1 Thermodesulfobacteriota bacterium
TAAGGCGTGGAGGGTTCCGAGAAGATAAGGTCATATTTTTCTTTTGAGGTAAGGAGAACTTCCCGGCCATCGCCGATGATGGTCCTGACCTTGGGGTTTTTCATAACGTTATTGTTTACGGGAGCACAGTATTCAGCCACTTTGAGTATCGATGGTTCAAGCTCTACCTGGTCCACTCGGACCATGGAAGGAATCGATGCCAGCCAGCCGCTACTACTGCCCGTACCTACTCCAATAACCATCGATTTTTTTGGTAAGTAAGGATGGATTATGGCCCCGACCATGGGCGCCATAACCTGGGTGGCTGCATCCAGATAGGCATTCCCATCTGTTTTGCCATTGATTACAAATGTAAAGCCGTCCTCATTGCCTATTGCTATCGAGCTTTCCTTGCCATCAATCTCATAAACGATATTGCTTCGTATCTCGTTTTTCCAAGAAAGGACCGAATTGTAGGAGGAAAGTCCATCCTCAAGCGGGAAGTTCACCCGGTGAGCGCCAATACCTGAGTGTCGCCAGACACTGGTCGGGCCCTTGGTATTAATTAGGGTCAGGGAACAGACAATAAGGGCAATTGGCAGACTATAATACAATATACCCTTTTCCTTTCCTCTGAATGACAAACAAAGCAAGCCAAAGGCAAGTATGGCAAGAATAACGACTGACATCTGCCAGCAACCGGTCGCACCAAGAACCGGCATCAGGTAGAAACCACCAACCAGAGAACCAATGATGACTCCGACTGTATTCCACGCGTATACCTGGCCCGTTTGAATGGCGACTTTGTTTCTACCGTCTCCCCGTAATCCGACAAGCATTGGAAACAGGTAGCCGGAGATCATTGCCGAAGGAAGAACAACTATGGAGGTAATAATAAACCACCAGATAATATTGCCGGTGAATCCGTATATCCCGAAGGATTGCAGTAAAATGCTCCAGAGAGCTATATTGTCTCCCAGAGCAAAAGGTATGGCAATGGAGGTTGCTTCCAGAACGCATAAAACAGCAAGCCCTATTAAACCCACCGGGGTGTCTTGTCTGCGTAGAGCGTATAGCCAACCACCTGTGCCGATGCCCAGTAAAGCCACCGCAAGTATCATTCCGAAGGAGTATGTGGTGCCGCCCAGGAGCGGGGTCAGCATGCGATACCAGACCAGTTCCATAAGCAGGAAGATAAATCCGGAAAAAGCTGCGACACCTAAGATTAGCAGCCCTTCTTTGTTTTCAGATATTTCCCCTAAAGTTAGAGATCTGGCAGAAACTTTGCTGGCAGCCGGTTCGACAGGTATCGGCTCAGATTTTCTGGCCAGTAGCAAGGCAGCGCCACCGACCAGCAGGTTCAGCAGGCAGGTAGCCCACAGGGTTGCGACGGTGCCGAGCATCTCCAGCAGGAAAAAAGTTGCCAGGATCACCCCGAAGACGGCGCCGATTGTGTTGATGCCGTAAAGCAGCCCCAGTCGGGAGCGGTTGCTGTCTGATTCTGTTTCGAAGGCGCGGGCCATGGCGGGCAGGGTGCCGCCCATCAGGAAGGTTGGCCCACCGATAACGAGGATAGAAAGAATTAGCCTGAAAATGGTTGAGAAAAAAGACCCCATGGCCAGTGAGCCGCCTGTTGCGATATAAACAAATCGGACAAGGCTTATTAGCAAAGGGCTTATAGCAGCTGTAATGGTAATGGCAATTTCAAGCTGTCCATAAAGTTTTAAGGGAAGACGGTGCTTTTCCGCGTAGCGGCCCAGATAGATACTGCCGAAGCCGATACCGCCCAGAAAAATGGCCATTACCGCGGAAATGGCCAGGGTGGAGGCACCGAAGACCAGCCGCAATTCCCTGATCCAGACAGTCTGGTAGACCAGGGCGCAGAGTCCTGAGCCGAAAAGGAGGGGCATAACCTGCCACTTGGATAAGTTTTTCATGACTGAGATTCCGTAGGGGGAAGAAGTATTTTAAAAGAAAAATATTTTAATCTATTGGGGGTGATTCTCCAACAAGTCTCTGCCATAAAAAACCCCGGGCGAAAAGCCCGGGGTCAGTTATCCTGCACTAACTCGCCCGATAATTTCGGAAGAGGAAGTGTTATGTTATCCAGCAACTACTCCGCAGTAAAATCCAGCGAGGCCAGAACGGCGGATTTCGCATCCTGGACCTGGACCTGCCATGCGCCGGGGCGACCGGCCAGCTGCTTGCTGGAGTTGGTCCGCCAGCGGCTGCCCTGCCTGATTGACAGCGGCACTCTTGCAACCTCGTTGCCATCGTAGATCCAGACGACATTGACTTCCACATCGGCACTGATGTTTCTGGCCTCAAGGAAGGCGTAGGCTGTCTCGGTGCCGGCGGTAAAAGTAGCGGTCTCGCCTGCGGGCTCCCGATTCTCGATACCCTGGCAGGTGACGAAACGGTTGATGGTCATAACCGCTGAGGTGTCTGCGGCTTCAGCCATTGCGGCTTCGGGTTTTGCGGCTCCGGGTTTTGCGGCTTCAGCCATTGCGGCTTCGGGTTTTGCTGCTTCTTCCTGGGCCGAGACAGTTGAGACAACGGGTAACATCAGAACCAGGGCAATTAATAGAACTTTAATAACTGAAATCTTCTTCATTTTAAATCCTCCTGACGGTGATTTGTAAAATGCGGTCCGGGCCTCTCTTTGTTTTTCCCGGCTCGCGATTACGGGTGGTTAGGTACAACCTAATCCTCCAAAAACTTAACTTTGTCAAGTTAATTACATTCTCAGAACATCAGCTGAGAGTCAAGACTTTCTCTGATCCTGTCAAGTTGCTCCATGAGGTCGCGGGTTTCCCCTGCCCAGTATGAAAAAGAGCCCCACTCGGGAGTTGGTGGGGTGCCGCCATCTTTAGCCTGGTGGGCACACCAGGCAATATAATGAATGTAGCGCATGGCGCGCAGGGGTTCGATAAGTTGCAGGCTTCGCCGGTCAAATGGCCGGAATGTTTCGTAGCCTTCCATGAAAAGATCGATTTCATAAAGTGATTTTTCCGGGTGATCGGGCAAAAGCATCCAGAGGTCCTGGATCGGAGGACCGATGGAAAAATCATCGAAATCTATCAGATAAAAAGATTCATCCGGGCGATAGATGATGTTGGAAAAGTGACAATCACCATGGATTCTGATCATTTCCGATTTTTCGAAGAGCGGACTTATTTCCCCGATTATCTTCCCGGCGGTTTTAAAAAAATCATTTGCCAGTTCCATCGGCAGAAAGTCCCCCTCCTTCAGAAACTCAATTTGCTCAGTGGTTGAGTTTTGGGGATGGATGGTAATTCTGTCGTGGGGCGATTTTAAGGCCCCGATTGCATGGGTCCTCGCCAGCAATCTTCCCAGTTCCAGCCATTGCTCTTCTGAATACTCACTTACAAAGCGGCCGCCTTTCTTGGGGAACAGCGCATAGCTGATATTATGAAATTCACCCAGGGTCCCTCCTCCTTTTACTGCCAGGGGAGGGATAACCGGGACGTCCTTGTCTGTCAGTTCCAGAAGGAAATCATGCTCGTCCTGTAAGGATCTGCGGCTCCAGCGGCCCGGTCGGTAGAACTTAATAATTACGCCGCTGCCGCTTCTGGCCTCAAGTTCGTAAACTCTGTTTATATAACTGTTCAGGGGGCGGCAGATGCCGGTGAAGTCTTCTTGCAGACAACTTTCCGCCAGATTGATAATTATTTCAGGGTTCAGGTTGTGGAAATCGGCAGTTTTATCTTCAGCGGTCATCTATAAGGGGCCTGTTAATATTTTCTAAATCGATTAATGAGTTTGGCAAGAATAGTTTATCAACCTGGAAATTGCATGTTATTATGGAAGGGATGGTTGATTAATTGCGATGGAGAGGCTTTGATAGATGGCAGTGATGAGCAAAAATTACACAATACGGTTGTTGACGGCCACATTCTTGTTGGCGATTGCCTGTTATTATTATGCCGGCCGTCCGGTGGAAAAGTCTCCAGTTGACAGCACGATAAGCCTCCGCCTGCCGGATGAAGCCCAAGTTGTTCCGCAGGAGACTGTTTCAATCGGTGGCCAGGACTATGACGTTAAATCCCCTTGGCTCGGGTCCAGAATAGAAGGGGAGTTTGATCCGGCCCGCATGGACCTGGTCCGGTTGCCGGTTGAGCTGGTTTTTGAGGGCAGAAATATCTATGTTGCCCGGGAAACGAGGGATGCCTTCATCGTGATGGCTGCGGCGGCTGCAAAGGATGGTATTGGGCTCATGGTTGATTCTGGATACAGGAGCGCTGCCTATCAGCAGCGAATTTATAAGAGAAAAATGGCCCAGGGCGATGATTTTTACGCTGTGGCCCGCTGGGTGGCGCCGCCCGGGTACTCTGAGCACATGACGGGTACAACCCTTGATCTCGTCCCCAGTAACTGGTCCTTCAACGGTACCCTGGCTGACAAATGGTTACAGGAAAACGGTGGGGTGTTTTCGTTTACCCAAAGTTATCCGCAGAATTCGCCTGGCGGGTTTGCCTGGGAACCATGGCATTGGAAATATACGGGTGGCAGTTGATATGATAGTCAGGGGAGTTGCTCCCTCTCTGTAGAATAAACCCGGTGCTTATGTACACATTTTGTCCAGTCATTTTTTGGGTAAATTCGGGTGGTTAATATGTTTTTTTTGTTGTAATGATTAGGCAATCATATAAAAGTGACGTGTCTGGCCAAAAGATAATTTAACGGATTAAATCTGTCTAAACAGAAAATGATGGTGGGGAGATGAGACAATTCGGGGGGGATTCAAGATTTTCAGGGTTTATTGCAGCGCTATCTGTAGCGACTTTTCTTGTTCTCGGGGGAGTGTCATTTGCGCAGGGTGATGTTGATCACCACCTGCGCCTCAATATCAAAGCCCATGACGGGGAGGTAAGTTCTGTTGCCATTTCCCCGGATGGCAAGCTTGTTGCCTCGGGGGGATTGGACGGGAAAATAAAAATCTGGGATGGTGATGACGGCAAATTGCTGCAGACGCTGGGTGAAAATCTAGAGATCTCCACGGTGGCTTTTTCCCCTGACGGGGAGAGGCTTTTGACCGCCTCCCGAGATGAAGAGAAGAACTTTATTCTGCAGACCTGGGATCCTGTGAAAGGTAAACTCAAGGAAACAATCAAAGGTCACGGGCAGAAGATCAATTCAGCCGCTTATTCTCCAAACGGTAAAATGATCGCCTCCGGAAGCGGCGATAATACGATAAGGACCTGGAACTCCAGAAACGGCCGGGATATTGGCAGTTACAAAGCCGGGAAAAACGATGTGTTGTCTGTTAACTGGTCCCCTGACAATGATTATATCGTCAGTGGAGTAAGCTGGGATGGTAATATCCTGATTGTTGACGCCTCCAGTGATGAGCTGGTCAAGACCTTGCCTGGTCACAGTAACTGGGTCAATACCGTACTTTATACCCCCGATGGCAAAAACATAATCTCCGGCAGCAAGGATGGCAGTGTGCGCATCTGGGATGCCAAGTCCGGCAAGGAGCAGAAGAATATTCGCGAGTGGTGGTGGGGGGAGATATCCCAGCTGGCTGTTACCGCAGATGGAGTCTTGCTGGCAGGTGCAACCGAAAAAGACAGTGTTGTCATCTGGTATGTTGACGGCAAGGTGCTTGATGTCCTTTCCGGTCATTCCGGCCGGGTCAACTCTGTTGCCTTTTCCCTGGACGGCAAGATTGTGGTCTCTGGTGGAAATGATGGCACGATCAAGATCTGGGCCACACCAGGTACCGGCGATGCCCGATCTCTTTTTGAGCTTGGTGGTGAGCATGACAAAGGGTCGGAGCAGATCAAAGAGGATGATAAGGAAGCCTTTAAGTGGTACAGCAAGGCTGCCGACCAGGGATATACCGAAGCCATGGCCCGGGTCGGGGAAATGCTTGCTGCCGGCGATGGCGTGAAGGTCGATCTCGATAAAGCGGTAAAGATGCTCGGCGCAGCGGCCGACAAGGGGCATATCGGCGCCATGTATTCGCTGGGAAATATGTATGCTGTCGGCAAAGGTGTCGCCAGGGACCCGAACAAATCGGCCGAACTGTGGGCCAGCGCCGCTGAAAAGGGCCATGTCAAAGCCAGGATGAAATTGAAGAATCAGGCCGGAGGCATTGATCCTGAATCCATCGATAAAGCTTCCCTCGAATGGGTTGTAAAGACCGCTGAAGGAGGGGATGTAAAAGCCCAGTACAGCCTTGGTGCTGTTTACAGAAAAGGCGGCAAGGGAATCCCCCAGAACAGGACCAAGGCGGTAAAGTGGTTCAAGCAAGCGGCAAAAGCGGGTGACGTCCGGTCGCAATACTATCTTGCCGAAAGTTACGAACTGGGCCAGGGTTCCCCCTCTTCCCCGAAAGAAGCCATGAAATGGTATAAAAGCGCCGCCGAAAAGGGTCTTGGAGCTGCGCAATTCAAGCTGGCCGGTGGATATGCCAAGGGTGTCGGTGTGGCCAAGTCGACGAAGGATGCGGTGAAATGGTACCGGAAGGCGGCGGACCAGGGGAATCCCGAGGCCATGGCTGTGATGGCCGAAATGTATAAAACAGGCAAGGGCGTAAAAAAGAGCGGCGCCGAAGTTGCCAAATGGCTGGCCAAGGCGGCTGAACGTGGTGATGTCGGGGCCATGTACGAACTTGGCAATATGTACAGTAAGGGTAAAGGAGTGAAGAAAAACTCCGGGCAGGCGGCCAAATGGTTTCTGGCTGCGGCGCAGCGGGGTAATGCTCTCGCCCAGTTGAATGTCGGCTTGATGTACAGCCTCGGAGAGACAGTCAAGAAGGATGATACCCGGGCCTCCGCCTGGT
>JBDLIW010000046.1:0-6625 GCA_039714695.1 Thermodesulfobacteriota bacterium
GTAGCGGATCAGGCCCGGCTCGTTCCGTCGCGTCATTACCTTCCGGCAGGCATCAAGGCAGCGCCCGCAGTCGGTGCACTCAACCTGGTAGCCGTGGCGGATGTCGATCTCCATCGGACAGCTCCGCAGGCATGAATCACATTCAATGCAGCGTTCCAGCTCAGCATCGGGAAGGTGCAGGCTTAGGGTTGCCTTATCAACAATGGCGGTCTGGACGCGTCCGTAAGGACATATTTCTTTGCACATCAGCCGCCGGATAACAGCCAGATCAATGTAAACCAGCAGCCCGGTTAAGATGAGGCTGATCCAGGTGGCGTAGTGCAGATCAAGTGTAACAAGACGAACAAAAAAAACCTGCGGTGGGATGAAGTACCAGAGCAGGTTTGAGGCCACCAGGAGTGCAAGCAACCCAAAGACCCCCTGCAGCAGAAGCTTTCGCCAGAGGGCACCGTGCAGGCTGTTGTGCTTTACGGTGAGACCGAGGCGGCGAGCCGCCCATTCTGCCAGATCCGACAAGGTAGTCTGCGGGCAGAGCCAGCCGCACCAGACTCTGCCCAGGACAACTGTAACAAGCAGGAAGCTGAGAACTAAGATCAGGCTGGCCAGCATAACCAGGTAAAGTTCCTGGATTCGCAGGACCTGGCCGAACAGGTAGAGGTTGAGTCCGGGGATGTCGATCCGCAGCAGGCTTTTGCCATCAACCTCCAGCCAGGGAAGGAGCATGAGCAGCAAAGTGGTAGCCCATTGAAAGAGGCGTCGCCGTGGACCTATGAAGTGTAGTTTGCTTTTCATGAAAAACTGGGCGAGATTGATCACGCCCGGTACCATACCGTTCAGTAACTATATTTAAGGAACCTCTGATTAATTATCAATCAAGTCATTGCGAGCGAAGCGAAGCAATCTAATTATTGTTAAATTCAGTTAGTTATGAGATTGCTTCGTCGCTATGCTCCTCGCAGATAGCGTAGACTTCGATGACCAGTTTTTCAGAGGGTCATTAATTGAAAAAATACGTTCTTTCTTGATTAATAACCGCCGCTTTGCTGTTCCTGAGAAGTTTGTTCCTGGTGGGCATTCATTTTCTCCTGGAACTCATCGTGTGAGCTCCAGCCGCTGAACAGGTAGTATCCCATGAATATTATGGCCCAGGCGATCAAGCCGAAATAGAGGATGTTTAAATATAGCGGAGACTTCTGGTGACTTTCTTTGATCCCGTCAAAAGGCTCCGTATTTGTATCGTTGTCAGGCATTTTCTTCTCCCTTAGTCCTCGTCTTTGTCAAAAATTCTGTATTTAGGGGCTTCGACCTCATCTTTGCGGTCTTTTCGGTATGTCCGAAAAACTATCATCGCGAAAATAATAAAAAGGATGACGGTGACGCCCAGATATAGAATATCAGCCAGAGCCATTATTTTTTGACCCCGTAGTTAAGGTAGTTAACAATCTGCCAGAGCCGCCTATTACCTAAATTGGCAAAAGCCGGCATAGCACCTTCAATGCCGTCTTCAAGGAAGATGAAAAGATCTTCATCCTCGTAATCAAGCTCAGTCAACTCGGGGCCGATGTCTCCTTCAAGGTTGGGTCCATGACAGGATTGGCAGTGTTTTACATAGTACTCGCGGCCTTCTTCAATGGCGTCTTGATCTCCAGGGGTGGGGTTCCCTGCTTTTGCGCCGCCTGGTTTCATTGGCAGTGCGGGGGGGGTACCAACCTTCTTTCCCATTACTCCGTAGTTCAGGTAATTCACTATTTCCCAGATCCGCTTGGCTCCGAGGTTGGCAAAAGCAGGCATTTCCTCCTCAATGCCATCATGGATCAACATAAAGAGCACCATGTCGTTGACATCAATCTCGATAAGTTCACGGGCGATGTCTCCCTCTAATTTGCTCCCGTGACAGACCTGGCAGTTCTCAACATAGTGGGTGCGGCCGGCCTTGATAGCAGCCGGATCACCGGCAGAGGGGTTTTTCAGTTCACCTACCACCTCGCTCTTCGCAGCTTCTCGCCATGGGATGTCGTTACCCAGTTTCTGCAGGTAAGCGACCATCGCATCCATCTCGTTTTTGTCGGCCAGCGCCTTGATCTCGTTATCGGTGTAAGGGAAATCGAGTACGTCCATCTTGCGTTTGATCATCTTTGGATCAAGCTTGTTAGCTGATATCCAGCCGTAGTCGGGCATGTTGGTTTTCGGGACCATCGATCGTGGCGATTCCATGTGTTTGTAGTGCCAGGCATCGGGATATTTGCCGCCGAGCCGGGCCAGGTCCGGGCCTGTTCGTTTAGAACCCCAGAGGAACGGGCGGTCATAGACGAACTCTCCGCTCTTCGAATAATCGCCGTAGCGCAGCACTTCGGCAACCAGCGGCCGCACTGTCTGGGTGTGACAGTTATTGCACCCTTCCCGGATATAGATATCACGCCCTTCCTGCTGTAGGGCCGTGTACGGGGTGACGGTTTCGATTCGGTCGGCCTCGGTATTGACCCAGGCAAATGGCAGAACCATGGTAACTATTGTGCCGACGAGGATCGCGCCGGTGGCCAGAATCAGAAGTAGAATCGGTTTCTTTTCCCACATGATCACGCCCTCCCTTCAGCAGTTGCGGCTTCGGTGGAGGCAGTTTCTCCCGTGCGAACCGTCATGACAAGATTGTAGATGAAGACAATGATGCCAACGAAGTAGATCAGGCCACCAATGGCACGGATCCACCAATATGGGTACATCTCAACCATGGTCTCCATAAAAGTGTAGGTCAGGCTGCCGTCCGGGTTCATCGCATTCCACATCCCGGCCTGCAGGACTCCGGCGATCCAGAGTGAAAATGACCAGATCAGCTGGCCGACCAAGATCAGCCAGAACTGGAGATTAGCCAGCGGGATAGAATAGAGATTCCTGCCGTAGATCCGCGGGATCAGGAAATAGATGCCGGCAAAGGAGATCATCGACACCCAGCCCATGGTCCCCATATGGATGTGGGCCGGGATCCAGTCGGTGTAGTGGATGAAGGCCGAGAAGGTACGAATCGCCTGCATCGGCCCCTGGAAGGTTTGCAGGCCGTAGAAGGTGATGCCGATGATCAGAAATTTGACCAGATAGTTTTCGCGCATCTGGTGCCACTGACCGTTCATCGACAGGTAGCCGTTAAAGACCGAACCCCATGAAGGGGCGATCAACATGATCGAAAAGGCCATGGCCAGGGTCTGGACCCAGTCCGGGACCGGAGTCCAGAGCAGGTGATGGGCGCCGGTCCAGAGGTACATGAATATCAGGCTCCAGAAGGCAACGATCGACAGCCGGTGGCTGTAGATCGGCACGCCGGTCGATTTGGGCAGAAAGTAGTAGAACATCGCCAGCGGCGGGGCGGTCAGCGCCATTGCTACGGCGTTGTGCCCGAACCACCAGTGGACGTTGGCGTCATTGGTGCCGGCGTAGGCCGAATAGGACTTGAACAGTGACACTGGAACCGCTGCAGCGTTTACCAGATAGAGGATCGCCACCCCGACCAGAGAAGCCATCATGTACCAGAGGGAGATGTACATTTGCTCCTCTCTGCGTTTGACGATGGTCATGATGACGTTGAGGGCGAATGCCACCCAGAGGATGACCACCATCACGTCGATCGGCCATTCCATCTCGTGGTATTCCTTGCTGGTCGTGTAGCCGAGAAGCAGGGTCACCGCCGAGGCAATTATGGTGGAGTTGAAGAGCCAGAGCTGGAATCTGGCCAGCTTGGGGCTCCAGAGCGGGGTCTTGCAGAGCCGTTGGACCATGTAGAGGAATGTGGCGAAGATAACGCCGACCGCCCATCCGTAGATCCCGGCGTTGGTGTGGATCGGGCGCAACCGCCCAAAGGTCAGGTAGGGTGGAAAATTGAGACTCGGCTCCACCATCTGGAAGGAGACGATCACCCCCACCAGAACCGCGACGACCCCCCAGATAATGCTCCAGTTGACGTAGCTTCGCACTATGTCGTAATTGTATTCAGTTGCCTTCACTTTTCCCTCCCAGTTTTAATTTGCTATCTCTTTCTTTGTCGAAACATATAATAATAACAGGGTGTTGCGTGTATGGTTGGTTGTATTGCTTTTACCAGACGCCGCGGAGCCCTTTGTTCTTGCGGAGCTGGTCGACCCGCCTTTCCAGTTCGATGCGCCAGTCGGCATGGATCCGGGCGGCGGACGGCGCGATTAATTCCGGCAGTCCGTAGACCAGCCGGTCGGCGGCGCCGCTGGATTCAATTACCGCTTCGATGGAACGGGCCCCGAATTTATAGTCGGCCAGCAGCAGCCGCAGGAGCAGCCCGGAAGTTTTGCGGGCCGCTTTTTTCCAGTGGGTGTCCATCTGGTGGGCGATAATAAAAGCCCGTTTCAGCAGAATGCGGCGCAGGTTGGCCAGTTGTTCAGGGGTGGCCGAATCGTTCAGGTATTGCTCCGGCAGCTCAATGCCGTCGATATCGAGGACCACCCGCAGGCGGCTCAGGAAGTCAGGGATTTTCAGAGTCTTGACCATCTCGTCTTTTTCTCTGTGCAGGAGACCCTCCAGATCCTCCCAGCTGTGCTTGACTCCGCCGGCAAAGACAAAAATGGCGCGGCCGATATTATAGGGGATGCCGTGCACATAGGTGACGCCATCCTGCATCGATGGCAGGAAGTAGCGCAGGTAGCCGAACTCGTGGCCATCATAGCGGCAGTCGAATTCGTCCCAGAAAACGATGGGCACCATGCCTTTGGCCACTGAAGCGCGGACCGGTTCGATGGCGGAATTGATCTCGTCCGGTCCGTCGAACTGGGTCAGGTTGAACTCGAAAAATTCGAAAGGATTATGGTCGAATTTATGGGCGATGACCCGGGCGATTTCCTTGACCGCGAAAGACTTGCCGGAACCGGGAGGGCCGAAGACCCCGATATTTAACGGGCGCAGGAAATGATCCCGGCTGACGTAACTGTCCATGACATTCTGGAGGGTGGTCACGGCGTCTATCTCTACCGGATCGGTGGTCCGGAGGTTGCCGACATGGAACAGGCGCAGGTTGTCGAAACCGTTTTTCCAGCTGACCTCATCTTTCAGGTAGTGGAGGACTTCGGTGATGATGCCCAGAAAATCATTCGGCAGACCGTCTTTCTTGCCGGCGGCGGATTTCAAGGCAGTCTGGAAAGGGAAAAAACTGCGGATTGCCTCTTTTTTTTCAGTGGTCCAGCTTTGCCGGGAAACCAGCTCCAGGGTCTGGTCAAAGAGGGGAGCGGAGGCCTCAAGTTTAATCATAAATGGGTCGGGGGGGATTTCTGCTTCCGCACAGTCCAGATTAATGCTGCAGGTCGGGGGAAAGTCGAGTTGCGGCAGACGCAGCTGGTCGTCAAATGAATAACCGTGGTCATAGAGGAACTGCCAGTTCTTCAAGACCATTTCGGAAAAGCCGTAGAAATAGTTCTGGCAGGCCATCAGATGACCGGTCCGGATGCAATCCTGGGCCAGCATCGAGGTTACCAGAGTGTCGTAACAAGGTACTGAGCCCCGGTGCCGCGGCGAACTTTTTTCCGGTTGGCAGGCCTTGCGGTGGCGCAATAAAATCCCTTCCGGGCCAAGATAGAGGATGCCATGGGGGAACATTTCAATGATTATATGACAGCGAAATGTTCTCTGGTCCGGGTCCCAGAGACCAACTTCGGATGATTGCAGAGCCCGCAGGGCCATGGCGGTGAGGGTCTCCCAGATAAGGCCGCTGTCCATCTCCATCCTGGTGGTTTCAAGATCGGACAATCGGCAGAACAGACAGAAATCGCTGCCGAAGTGATCAGCCCATTCATGCCAGTGGGCCACACTGATGCCCATGCCGATAACCCAGGCCCCCGGGTTCTGTTTTTTAAGTTGCCCGGCTGCTGCCGCCGGCGGTCTGCCGCCGTCATCAATGACCATGATGCCGTTGTTGTTTTCGAAGATTTCCCGGCTGCCCCGGCCCAGGTCAAGGGGCAGTTCTTTTTCGCTGCGGCCTTCAGGCGGCAGGATCTGGTGGAACATAAACCAGCCCTGGCTCTGGTCTGTGTCGGCGATCAGGCGGCGCCGGAAAAACTGGTAGACTTCTTTGGGGTCGCCGTAGGTTCTGCTGCGGATCTCAACCTCGGGGCTGTTCTGGTCTTTAAGGGAGTTAAGCCAGGTCAGGCATTGTTCCAGACGTCCCTGCTCAACCGAAACCTGACCGGCGAGCAGTTCCAGAGAGTCTCCCGGATTGTAGCCGTAGGCCGGCAGGCTGCCTTCATGGAGCAGGCTCACTTCCTTGATCGGCAGGCTATTGATCAAGACATTTGAGCCAAGCAGGAGTATTTTCTGGGTATCATCGGACATGTAAAAAATTATCCTTTAATATCTTTCTGTCTGTCAAGCGGTTTGGGGAAGATAAAGCAGGAGTCTTTCTGTAACAGGCTTGCAAAGGTTACTCCAGCCAGGGTTTCCCTGAGCTGCTTGCTTGCCTTTACCCATACCCGATTTACGGCGCAGTTGCTGCTGGACTTGCAGGTGTCGGCGTTGGCGACACATTCGTTTAAGGCGATTTCCCCGATCATGGCTTCCACTACCTCCAGCATCGTCAAGGTGTCGGGATTTCTGGTCAGCAGGTAACCACCCCGGGCCCCCT
>JBDLIW010000047.1:0-6610 GCA_039714695.1 Thermodesulfobacteriota bacterium
AAAAAGAATGAACAATCATTCATAATTATACATCAAGGTTCCTCGGTCACGTAAAACAGAAGGGTATCGCTGCAGTTAAACCTCTCCTCCGGAACTCACCAATGCGCGTCTCAGACAAGCACGACAAAATAATCCAGGCGGCCATCAAGGTCTTCGCTCAGAAGGGTTTTTTCAGCGCCAGAATCTCGGATATAGCCAAAGAAGCCAAGGTTGCAGACGGCACCATCTATCTTTATTTCAACAACAAGTACGACATACTTATTTCAATTTTTGAAGAAGAAATCGGCAAGATAATCGTCGAAGTGAAGAACCTGACCGACAAGGAAGACGATCCCCGGAAAATGCTGGAAATTTTCGCAATTCAGCACATGAAAATGATCCGGGACAAGAGAAATCTGGCCGAGGTTCTACAGATGGAACTGCGCCAGAGCAACAAGTTCATGAAAGAGTATCGCAACACCAAATTTATTGAGTATGTAGATATCGTCTCAAGGATTATCCACAAGGGCCAGGAACGCGGGATCTTCAGGAAAGAAGTGATGCCGGGGGTCGCGAAACGGGCAATGTTCGGCGCCCTTGATGAAACAGCCCGCCTCTGGATTCTTTCTCCGGATAATCAATATACGATTGAAGAAGCAGCCAGCCAGATCAGCGAAATTTTCCTGTACGGCATAGAAGCGAAAGCCTGACTCTCTGCCACACCGGAGTGATAGTCCTTGGAAGTATTTCTCCAACTCCCCCACTGGTTCCGTTCAATCTCCCCTCGGAGTCGAAGTTTATCCCCCTCAAGGGGGGACTGAACCGAGTGCCCTGAAAGGGTGTTTACCTGAGGGGGCACTTCAGGCGACCGGCGAAGGAGTTATCTCCAGGATTTCCAACTGCCTCGTCCCGCCGGGTGTTTTAACCGTGACATCATCTCCTACCGATTTACCAAGCATAGCCCCGCCCAGCGGTGAAAGAACAGATATGCAATTGTTTTTCATATCAGCTTCTTCCGGGCCCAGTAATTGATAAGTCACCTCTTCATCAGTATCAAGATCGACAACTGAAACCACCGTCCCGAACACCACTTTTGTAATATTAACCTTGGTGCAATCAATGATCTCGGCCCGGCCAAGCTTGTCTTTGAGCTCCATGATCCTTCCCTCGACAAAGCCCTGTCTCTCCTTGGCTGCGTGATATTCGGCATTCTCTTTCAAATCACCATGGGCCCGGGCCACTTCTATGGCTTTAATAACCTCATGACGTTCAAACTTCTGCAGCCTGTCAAGCTCTTCCCTCAACCTTACATGACCGGTCTTTGAAATCGGTATCCTCTGGACCATCAGCTAACTCCTTAAAAAATAGACGGCGGAGGGCGAGCCCCTCCACCGTTCTAATCCTCCGACAATAGGCCGAAAGCAATATTTACGATGTAACCACAACGAGGTCCCTAACGAGAACCGTCCTCTTCCTCGGCGGCTAATTCTTCTTTTTCTTCGGGCTTCACGAGCCGGCAAGCGCCGTCTCTTCAAGAAAATCCCCCCTTAACCCGGGGAACTATGTAAATTACGGTCAGCAGCCAGCAAACGAGAAACCCGATAATCTTCAGAACTTGTTGCCAGCCTTCCATAGAGACCCCTGAACAAATCAAAACTACATGGAACAGAATAACCAGTTAACTGCCAATATGCAAGCAGACCGTGGTCCCCCTGAGCCACCGTCAAACGATACGCGCAAACATTTTTGGCGGTGGATTTGGGGTAGTGCAAATCAATCGATGGCTGCCAGTGCTTTCCCGAACTCGGCTTCCCACCGATATCTCGCGTAGAGAGCTACCGCCAGGGAATTAATCTTCGTTTGGCCTTCGGAGGAGCCAACAGCAAGATGACTCGCCCTCATCACCTGCTGAACAGGAGTAAGTTCCCGGGCAGGGACAAAGGTCAATATCTGCCAGAGTTTTCTTCTGGGAGAAGAGGCCGCAACTTTCAAGCCTGCTTCTTGCAGCTTCTTTTCTAGCAGGTCCCCTGTTTTTTCCGGGAAAATCCCGGCCATAATCTCCCTGGCCGCCTCGGGTTCACCAAGAACTATCAGGCATTTCATATTTAGGAAATGAACATCCACCCGCCCCGGCTCTCTCTCAAGCAACTCGCTGCAATAATAACTTGCAAGTTCATAGCGGCCGGTAGAGTAATAAAGTCTGGCCAGCTGAAAAATTATCGACGCATTGTCAGAATGCTTCTCAAGTGTTTTTTCCAGCAACCTGATAGCCTCTCCTTTTTCCCCTAAAGCCGCCCTGGCTTCCGCCAGCAATGATACGGCAACGAGGGACCCCGGCATATCCCGGTGGACCTTTTCGGCCGTCAGCGCCTGGCCGTTTAGCAGATGATATTTTTTAAACAACCCGGCCAGACCAAGGAGTTTTATATTGTCTTTTTCAGCCAGCAACTGCCGAAAAATATTACCTGCGGCCTCCTGGTAGCCGCTCAACATATATACTTTCTGCAGCAGGACGAGAACTTCCCTGTCACGCCCGGCACCAAGCATGGCCAGGCATTGCTTCTCGGCCTCTACCAACTGTTCATCTGCCAAGAGAACTCCGACCAGTAACAAACCCGCTTCCCGGACCAACTCACTTTTGGTGCCGGTCGCCGTATCCCCACTCGCTACGGCACTATGCAGAAATCTCCGCAACAGGGCTTCGGCCTTTTTATGGTTCCCGGTTGCTTTATACCACCGGGCTTTCAGCAGAACAACGTCCTCATTGCCACTCTTCAGAGAAGAATACCACTCAAGCCACACCCCGGCATCTTCGCCCTCATGGTTGTTATGGGCCAATGCCAAGGCGAACAATTTCTTAGGCACAAGATTTTCATCCGCACCAAAGAGAAGCAGTTCCCTTAAGATCTGCTCTGCCTCAAAGACCATTCCTTCATGCAGGTAGAGATCGGCCTGGCCTATTTTCGCCTGCCTTTCAAAGGCGTCCAGCCGTCCTTTATCTCCCGGGCTTTCTCCTGAATCGGCCCGAAAAACAAGGACCCGCTGATACCGCCAGTACGCTTGGCTGAAATCCCGGGCCTTGCCAAACGCTGCGGCAGTCAGCAAAAGATCGCTGACCCGATTTGATACGTCATGGGTATCTTCCAGATCTTCGACCAGTTTGGCGAGTACTCCTAATTTGCCTGTTTTGCCGGCCAGAACAATGCAGCGGCGTCTTATATCCTGCCGATTGGGCCGGGCCTCAAGTAATTTTTCATAGTCAGCCAGAGCGGAGGCGGGGCTACCTAGTTCTTCGTGGAGGTTCCCTCTTTCTTCAAAGAGCTCCACTCCTTTGTATCCCGCCTTCTGGAGTCTGTCATAATAGTCCAGGCCAGCCTTAAAATCTCCCTGGGCCACTTTCAGGCGAGCAAGTTTACTGACCACCTTTATCTCACCGGGAGCAAGCTTATGGAGGATTTCCATTGCCTCAGCCAACTTTTCGTGGCGGCCGAGACGCTCAAGCAACTCAACCATGGCCTGATACGCTTCCACCCTTTCAGGATGACGTCGGGCCACATACTCCCACATGAAAAGGGCGACCTCCGTATCTCCTATCGCCAGCAAGTCCCCAGCCAAACGGTCCAGGAGTTCCAGGTCATCCGGGGTAACTGCCAGCAGCCGCCGGTAAAGGGCTATCGTATCCTTGCCAAAGTCAACATTGCTGTTAATGACAGGTTGCAGAAAATTCGTATTATCGGGCTGCAAAGCCACATATCTCTCAAAATAGGGAAGCGCCTCCGAAAAGCGGTCTGTCTGCACATAGATTCGACAAATTCTGCCCAGCAGTTTTGGATTCAGGGGATCATTTCCCAGCAACACCAGTAAGTGCGGCAACGCCTGGTCAAGCCTGCCCCTGTTTTCATAATAAAGAGCCAGGCTTCTCCTCGCCTCCCGATTATCGGGGTCATGCTTCAGGCTCCTCTGCCAGTAGCTGCTTGCCGCCTTTTCCCGATTCAGCCTCTTGTAAATCCTGGCCGTCATCTGAAGGGTGTCTAGATCTGCGTCCTTGGCCTTGGCCAGAGGCCTTATCAATCTTCTGGCTGTTTCAAGCTTGCCAAGTTCAAAGGCCAGCATGGCCTGTTCTCTGCGAATGGAGTGGTCATCCGGCCTTTGCTTCCGGATCTGCTCAAGGAAAGGAAAGGCTTCTCTTTTGCGGCCGCTTTCAATCAACCCCTTGGCCAGGCCGGCCAGGGCAGTAAGATCATTGTTGTCAAGCTCATGGGCCTTCCTGAAAAGGTCCATCGCCCGACCCAGATGTCCTGTCTTCCGCAAGGAAAGAGCCAGCGCGTTAAGATAGTCGACCTGAGCGGGAGACTTTTCGACAAGAACCTCCATGACGGCTGCTGCCTTTTCCCAGTCACCACTCTTCATCAGGAGGCGAGCGAACTCCCACCTGGCTTCCTCGACATTGCCTTTCAGGAAAAGGAGCTTCTCGTATTTCCCCCTGGCTTCAGGATACGCGCCCGAGCGAACCAGTGCCCTGGCTTCATCCCATAGCTTTTTCCAGGGGGGCAGGGATTTGTTTTGCAGGGTGATATCCCTTTCCGGGACCAGGTAGGGAACTTCGAGAAGATCTGAAAGACCGGCGGAACAAACTCCGGGGAGTAGCAGACAGGCCAGGAAAATTACCGCCGGCAAGCGCCGATAAAGATATGTCACGCCAAGCTTTACGCTTTTAATTACTCTCATAAAAAGCAGCTATCCGCTCGACTACATATTCCTGCATCGAGTCGGTAAGTTCCGGATAAATAGGCAAAGCGAGGGTTTCAGCCGCCGCCTTCTCCGCCTCCGGATATGAAAGATCGTTATAGCCCATCTCACTAAGACATTTCTGCTTGTGGAGGGGGATAGGGTAATAGATTTCGGCTCCGATACCTTCCTTGATAAGGTAAGCCTTAAGGGCGTCACGTTTCGCGGCCCTTATAACGTACTGGTTGAAAATGTGGAAATCGGGGGTCTCCTGCTGCTCTTCCGCTGCCGTCCGATAAATAGCCTGGGGCAGCTGCACCTTTTCCCCGACCAGTCCTTTCTCGGCAAATAGCTTATCATACAGGTCCGCATTGGCACGGCGAGCCTGGTGCCAGCTGTCGAGATAAGGCAGTTTTATACTTAACACCACGGCCTGAATCGGATCTATACGGAAATTACCACCTATTATTGCATGATGATATTTGGGCGCCCCCCCATGGACCCTGATTATCCTGATATGTTCGGCCAGTTCCTTGTCTCCGGTGACGATCATCCCGCCATCACCAACTGCTCCGAGGTTTTTGCTCGGGAAAAATGAGAAACAGCCGGCCGCGCCCATGGTGCCGGCCCGGCGCCAGACCACTTCTCCGTCTTCGGTCATGGGGCAGGAGGCGCCGATAGCCTGGGCGGCATCCTCCAGGACCGGGATGTCATACTGGTGGGACAGGGCCATGATTCTTTCCATGTCGGCACACTGCCCGTAAAGATGGACGGGTAGAATCGCCTTTATTCCGGCAGTTTGATCCGGGTCCTCCGCCAGAATCTCAGCCGCTTTCTGCGGATCCAGGTTAAAGGAAACAGGATCTATATCGACGAAAAGGGGCTTCGCCCCAAGGCGAAGGACACATCCCATGGTGGCAAAAAAACTATATGGAGTGGTCAGGACCAGATCTCCCGGCCCTACCCCGAGGGCCATGAGAGAGGCCAGCAGCGCATCGGTGCCGCTCGCCACCCCGATAGCCGAGCCGCCGCCACAATAAGCCGCGACCTGCTCCTCAAACGCATCCACCTTTGGTCCGAGGATGTAGCAGGTGGAATCGACCACCCCGGTAACCGCGGCAACTATCTCATCACGCAACGGTTTAAGTTGCTCGTTTAAATCAAGTAAAGGTACTTTCATCTGCTTATCCCTATTAATCTCCCACGCCGCAAAAGTTTATCTTTGCCGGCGCCAGTTGGTCAGAATTTCATCAAGGAAGTTGTGAATATCCGGTACTTCCTGCTCAAAGAAAACCCTCATCTTGCCCAGTAGATTGGCCTCAATCTGCCTGACCCGCTCACGGGAAATACCAAATTTGTCCGCAATAGTCTGGAGGGTTAAAGGCTCGTCGCTCAAGAGCCTGTCTTTAAGAATGGCTTTTTCCTTATCGTTAAGGGAATCCCGAAGTTTAGCAATTACTTCGTAAACCTTGGCCTTGATCTCTTTTTGCGAAACGAGTTCTTCAATGGTAGGGTCCTGTGAAGCCAGAAAATCCTTCTGTTCGTCGGTGGAGTCATCCCGGACCGGACTCTCAAGTGAAAGTTCATTGCTGCCCATTCTCATGGACATCTCAATTACTTCGCTTTCCTTGACGTTAAGCTTTTCAGCAAGGAGTTTGGGCTCCGGCTTGAACCCTTGAGCTTCCAGGAGTTTACGTTCCTTGTTCAGCCGGAAGAACAGCTTGCGCTGGGCCTGGGTCGTCCCGATCTTAACCAGACGCCAGTTATCCATTATCGACTTGAGGATATAAGCCCTGATCCAGTAAGCCGCATAATAAGAGAACTTGACCCCGCGATAGGGATCAAACTTCTTGACCGCCTGAACCAGCCCGACATTGCCCTCCTGGATAAGGTCGAGAAAGTT
>JBDLIW010000048.1:0-6528 GCA_039714695.1 Thermodesulfobacteriota bacterium
ATTGCCGAGCTTCTCGATATCAGCTATATCATTGATCCCCAGGTCAAAGGGGTTGTGAATATTCGTTCCGGGAAAAAGATACCCATGGCCCAGTTGGCCACGGTCTTCAGAAAACTCCTGAACATTAACGGACTGGATATCAGGAGCGAGGGTGAGTACAACTATATCTATATGACCAAGAACCCGGGCTCTCATCTGGTCTTTGGACCTGATAAAGTCGGTAAGCTGAAGGATTCACCGAGATTTATTATCCAGGTTGTCCCGGTGATGCATCTGCCGGCCAGTGAGGCAAAGAAACTGCTGGCCCCATATATTTCAGAGCAGGGCAGGATGGAAGTTCTGACCGGAGCCAACACCTTGTTTGTTACGGATTACGAAAGCAAGGTGGTTGATGTGATGACCATCCTGGCCAGGCTGGATATTTCACCCCTGGCGGAACTGAAAGTCAGGCTGGTTCGGGTGGAGAAGGCAGCGCTTTTCGATGTTCGCGATGAGCTTAACGATATTCTCGGGGCCCTGCAGGTGAACAACAAAGGTCATGATGGGGTGACCATCCTTGCTCTGGAGAGAGGCAATGCCCTGCTGCTGGTCAGCAGTAATCAGGAAATTCTGGACAGTACTACCCGTTGGATCACCGAACTTGATGTTGTGCCTTCCGAGGGGCGGGATAATATCTACATTTACAATGTCAGGAACTCGGTGGCTTCCGAGCTGGCAGGTCTGGTCAATGATCTGATTTCCGACTCACCGGGCACGGCTTCACGATCCACCGCTCCGAGAGCCAAGGCAAGTGATAGTGGTAGCAAAACGGCGGGCAGCAAGGGAAAAGATGCTTCCAAAACATTAACTGCCAGTCGGGCACCGGCTGTCCGGAAGACCGGGAGTACCAAGAAAGGTACCGGCGGTGAGACTCCGGGTCTGCGCTGGGCCGGAGAGCCGAATCTCATTCCGGATGACAGCCGTAATATCATTCTGATCAGGGCCTTGCCGCCTGATTATTCAAGGCTGGTTAAATTGCTGGAGCGGCTGGACAATATGCCGCGGCAGGTTTTGATCGAAGTGATGGTTGCCGAGGTTACCCTCTCTGAGTTCTGGGAGCTGGGGATTGAATGGGGCCTGACTAAAATCAGTGATTTTGACGGCAGAAATTATCGGCAGAACATTACCAGTAATGTGGCCAGTATTGCCAATGACGTTACCCATTCCGGGTTGACCGATACCGCCGCCGGTTTGACCTACAGTATTTTGAATTCAGCCGGGGAAGCCGCTGGACTGCTCCATACAATTGCCGATGATAATGAATTGACCATTCTTTCGTCCCCCCAGGTCATGGTTCTTAACAATGAAAAGGCTACCGTTAATGTCGGTCAGCAGGTTCCGGTTATCACCAGCCAAACGAATGATACCACCTCTTCAACTGTGTCTAACCAGACCATTCAATACCAGGATACCGGGGTGATTCTGGAAGTCACCCCGAAGATCAATTATGACGGGATCATCATTCTGGATATCAATCAGCAGGTAAGTTCTGCTGTTACCAACACTTTCGGTGGCACTGAATCCCCGGTTATTTCCAAGCGGGAGTTGAACACCAAGCTGGCGGTGCGGGATGGGCAGACCGTGTTCATGGGCGGCCTGATCGAAAACAATGTTAATATCATTGAAAACGGGGTGCCGTTTCTCAAGGATATTCCTCTCTTGGGCTGGCTTTTTAAATATCAGAAAGAAGTGAATGACAAGACCGAATTGCTGGTGATGATCACACCCTATGTAATTGAATCTGAAGATGTACTTGAGCAGTATGTCAGTAGTTTTAAGACCAAAATGGATGATTTCCGCAGCAGGTTGAAGGGCAACAGCAAGGCGGAGAAGTAAATGAGACAGCTGCTGATTGATGATCTTTCCCTGGAAGAGCGGGACAATATAGAAAGTTACCTGAAAAGGGCGCTGAAGCCCTGTCTGGTTGAAGGAATGTATTGGCTGCCGGTGCCTGACGATTTGCTCGCTGAGGCCCAACAGGGGCACGAAGAGTGCGGCCCGTTTTATTTCGGCATTGAACTTGGGGAGAACAGGGTCTCTTTTGAGCTGTTAATCCGGAGCGAGAGTAACCTGCATTGTACATGTATCAGCTATGCCACCGGAGCGCAGCGTGATTTTCTCTTGAAATTTGTTGATACGATGGTGGCTGAGGAAAAAATCAGCGCCTGATAAAACCTGTTGTCGCCCCGAAGCAATCTGATCCCAATCTAATGTTTAGTCAAAAAATGCCATTGCGAGAAACCCGCTAGGGTGACGAAGCAATATCATAGACCTGATTTTTGTGTCCATGTCGACCAGCGGGAGAAATCGGCAACTCTGGAGATAACCTTTTGCACATTGGCTCAAAAAGGCAGGTAAAATCGCAGTCACTCTATAAAAAAGGCCCGCACCTCGAAGAGGAGCGGGCCTTTTTGTTGCTCAGTAATAAACAGTTGCTGTGATTACCACCAGCAGATGGTCTGGTCGGCTGCAAAAATCTTGTCAACCAGTCCATCATAGTCGGGGCTGTCAACATTAAGGTCAAAGCTGTCGGCGTCCCGGTCCCTGGAAACGATCTCGACCAGTTTCTTAACGGTCTCATCCGGCTCTGAACGATATACATTTAATACTTTCATTGTATTTTCTCCTGATGAATCTTTATTTGACACCGTAAGGGATGACGATGGTCATCTCACGCAGTTTCTCGCCAAGTTCTTCCACGGTGAGAGTCTCGAGTCCATTTACGTTGTCTGGAACGGTTGAATAGATCTCGCCTTCCATGTCTTGCAGCATTTCGATGCTTTCCTGCTGGTTGTCATCCATCTTGTCGATCTCGGTGTCGAGGACGACCCCGTACGAGTACATGTTCTCAACGGCCAGACCCAGGGCGGAGCGCATGCCGTCCATGGCGTAGCCTTTGTCTCTGTACATGAAACAGACTTTTTTGTATTCCATTTCCTAAACCCCCTATAAGCTTAAATAGCAGTCGTAGTCTTCGATGATAGCGCCGTGCTGCGCTTGGGTGGCCATCTCTTTCTGGGTCAGGCCGGCTGGGATGTCCTCGCGGTCGAAACCCATTTTCTGATAGCTGTCAACGCAGATGGAGCATTCGTCCGCCAGCTCGCAGAGGGCCGGGAATTCCGGCAGTTTTGAATTGCGGGTCGCTTCCCAGGTAAAGAAAACCTTGACCTTGGAGCCCTTGGCCTTGGCCGCCTTGGTGATACCCATAACGTGACTGAAGTTATCGGGGTTGGTTACGAAAATACCTAAACTCTTTGCCATTTTTTCCTCCAATGAAAAAAAGTGGTGGCGCATCATTACCTTTGAA
Organism: Thermodesulfobacteriota bacterium; assembly: GCA_039714695.1. Taxonomy (GTDB): domain Bacteria; phylum Desulfobacterota; class Desulfobulbia; order Desulfobulbales; family JAGXFP01; genus JAGXFP01. The sequence continues at coordinate 3,347 of JBDLIW010000048.1, forward strand.
GCAGTGATGCGCCATTCAAGCGGTTCGTCAGTTGGGGTTTTCGGGACAATATGAAACCTTGTCCGGCGACCCTTATGTCTGAAACTTAACCTTTTTTGATGAAAAAGCGGAAGAAGCCGGAGTCCTCTTTTTCGCCCATGAACTCGTGGCCTGATCTTTCAGCCCAACCGGGAAGGTCGTTCCGTGAACCAGGATCGGTGCCGAGGATCTCGAGAATCTGTCCGGAATCGATTTTGTCGATTTCTTTTTTGGTGCGCAGCAGGGGCATGGGGCAGCTCAGGCCTTTGGTGTCAAGGGTGTGGTCTGCAGAGATGTCATCTGGTGCAGCTTTAATATCGCTCATTCCTCTTCCTCCTAAACAAGGTTTTTAATACCGGATGTCTCCAGTCTGGCGCCCTTTCGGTTCCAGCCGGAAGCCACCGTAAGTGAATACATAAATAATAAGGTAAAAAAAAATTTCTACCAAGATTGAGGGGGCATGTCAAGTTGTAAATGAATGATTATTCATTGTCTGAGATATATCAACGATTCGCCTTAAACCCTGACCCAAGAAGCAAAGGAATTATAAGGACTAATGGGAATGTGTATTACATTGTGGCAGGCGCTAAGTAGCCTTGCTACTTGACAAATTTTACCGGCGAGGTTAAGGGAATTGTTAGTCTGGATTAAGGGAAGATTTTTCGGGGGCTTTTTTTTTATTTCCTTCCTGGATGAAATCACTTACAGAAAGAACATTAAGATTTAGCAGTCCATATTTGGATTATTATATTGCCGTAAATTATAAGCTGGAGGGAATGGTATGAGTGAAGGAAGCGTAATGGGCAAGAAGTTTAAAGATCTGTACAAATTGATGTGCCAGGACGAATGGAACCCCTATGTGACGGGGATCATCGTGGCGTTTTTCAGTGTTCTTATCCTGGCCTGGATGCGTCCCTGGGGTGCTGTCGGGGCGATCAGGAACTGGGGTGACTGGATTATCTACGGTCTGGGCATGAATCCATTTGAAATGTTTGAAGATGGTGCGCCCAGACATTTCCTTAAGGGATCCGGTTCTATCATCGGGGTAGGTTTTATCGCCGGTGCTTTCCTTTCCGCCAATCTCGGCAATCAGTTTGCTTTACGAATCCCGCCCCTGCGTGAGCTTGCCAAGGCGGTTATTGCCGGTGTTCTGATGGGAGTTGGTGCGGCTTTCGCCGGCGGGTGTAACGTCGGTGGTTTCTATAATGCTATCGGTAACCTTTCCGCCCATGGTTTTGCCATGATGCTGGGCCTGGTTCTCGGCGCGGTTCTCGGCCTGAAGGCCCTTTACTGGGAAATGGAGAATGTCACCTGGGGGTCCGGTGGGGCCAAAACCATCGAATTTCCTTTTGCCCTGCAGGTCATCCTGGGGCTGCTGGCCCTGAGCGGCATTCTTTGCGGCGCTTACAATTATGCCGGCAGCGAGAACGACTATCTGGGCAAGATGGGAGGAATCCTGCTGATCTCTGCCGCGTTGGGCTACGCCATGCAGCGCGGTCGCTGGTGCATGATTCAGGGCTTTCGTGAGCCGCATATGACAGGCGACTGTACCCTGGCCAAATCAGTGGCCCTCAGTATCCTGCTGCTGGCGATTGGTATTGCGGTGATCAAGGCCGCCGGCCTGCAGGATACCGTTCATTACGTACGTGGCACCTTCGGTTGGGGTGCTGTGGTCGGTGGTTTGCTCTTCGGCCTGGGAGCCATGTTTGCCGGTGGTTGTGGTACCGGGACCTTGTGGCGGGTAGGAGAGGGGCAGCTCAAACTCTGGCTCGTGGTACCATTTTTCGGTATCTCCAATTCCCTGATGACTGCCTGGTTCAAGGCCGATGAGGAACTTGGCGGCCTAGGAGATTTTGAAGGCAAGGAAGATTGGCTGGAAGAAGGAATTACCACGACCAGCAGGCTTGGTGAGTACGTCTATATGCCGGATACCTTTCTCGGCTATGGCGGCACCCTGATTCTGATTGCCCTGGCTATGGGCGCCTGGTACCTGGTAGTCAAGTGGAACGAGGATTCCAATAAGCTGATCGTTCCCATGTGATAACCGCAGCAGAAGAATGACTCCCGGCCTCGGCCGGGTTAACAACAAGCGCATCATCAATCTGTTCTGGTGGTGCGCTTGTTTTATATCAAGTTCAATAAACAACTTGACTGGGCGTCTCTTATAGTCCTAGCCTATATAAAATACTTTTATTAATTAATAATTTAGATATCCAATGGTTGAATCAGTTTCCGGTTTTCGCAATCACGTATCCCTTTCCTCAGACCAGCTTCTTTTTCCCGGGGAGAAAGTCATCATCGTTGATGACGATCCGGCGATAAGGGAACCGCTGAAAATTTTCCTCGAAGAACATGGCTTGGTCGTTCAAGAGGCAGGTAACTCTGAGGATTTTCTCATTGAGCTGGAGAAAAACCACGTTGCCCTGGTTCTGCTCGATATCGGCTTGCCGGATATTGACGGGCGGGCTATTTTGCCGAAAATAGTCGAGAACCATCCCGATGTAGCTGTGATTATGCTGACCGGTATAGCCGATTTACGGGTGGCCATGGAATGCATTCGGGAGGGTGCGGACGATTATCTGTCCAAGCCGGTCAAGTTCGATGAAATCCTCTTTGTTGTAAGAAAGAATCTTGAAAAAAGACGCCTGGTTATCGAGAACCGGAAATATCACGAGGATCTGGAGAAGGCCCATTTCAGGATCCATGTTCTGCACCAGCTGTCCGTCAAGATGAACACCGCCTATCTGAGTACCGTCGAGCTTGACGAGATTCTTCAGGCCGTGCTGGTGGGAATAACCGCCAATGAAGGCTTGCGTTTCAACCGGGCCTTTCTTGCCATGTTTGATGATGACAACCGCTGCCTGGAAGGCAGGATGGCCATTGGCCCGGATTGTCGGGGAGAGGCCGGGCGGATCTGGTCTGAAATTGATGACAAGGCCATGAACTTCATGGATATAGTCCATGAGTTCCGCAAGAGTTGTGAAGGAGAGGATAGCGAGGTGAACAGGCTGGTCTGGTCTCTGCGGATTCCCGTTGAGGATCATGACAACATCCTGATCAAATCGGCCCGTGAGCGGAGAAGTGTTCGAGTGTCGCCGGAAAACGGCTGTACCCCCATTTTTTTGCAGAGGCGGACCCATGAGCGGTTGACGGAAGAAAAGAGA
>JBDLIW010000049.1:0-6513 GCA_039714695.1 Thermodesulfobacteriota bacterium
GGAGGAGCCATGGCCCCTGGAGCTGGCCATAGCATAACATCCGGGCCAGGTTGACGATCGGGGTGAGGGGCAGGATCTCGAAGAAGAGCCGGGCCTTGGGCGCCATGGTCTTTAACGAAAAGAAGATGCCGGAAAAGAGAAACAGCGGCGTAATAACCAGCGAAGTAAAATAATTGAAGAAGTCATAGTTGGTGGCGAGGGCGGTCATGATCAGGCCAAAGGCCGCGAAGAAGAGCCCGGAGATAAAAAGGACCGGCAGCAGGGCAAGGGTCCAGACCGAGGGCCAGACCCCGAACAGGGGGAGGGTGGCCAGCATGATGATGCCGGCCAGCACCCCCTTGCTGGCCGCCCAGACGATTTCCCCCAGCACGAGATCCGTCACCCCCAGGGGCGTGCTCAGGATTGCCTCGTAGGTCTTCTGGATAGAGAGCCTGGTGTAGGAGCCGTAGGTTGTTTCAAAGGCGGCGCTGTACATCACCGCCGAGGCAACCAGGCCGGGGGCGATAAACTGCAGATAGCTTAAGCCTTCAATCACCTCGATATCCCGGCCCAGGCCGTAGCCCATCGCCAGCAGGAAGAGCAGAGGTTGGCCCAGGTTGCCGATCAGGGAAGAGAGGATGTGTTTGCGCCAGACCCTGAAATTACGCAGCCAGATTGTCCGGAAATTAAAGCCGTTCATGATTCCCTTAGTGACCTGCCGGTCAGTTGAATAAATAAGTCTTCAAGGTTGGCGGGGCGCCGCAGCCAGCTTTGGGTATTGGCCAGCATCTTTTCCAGGTGGGCGCAATCCTCCTTGGTATAGACGTAGAGTTTGTCGGTGGCCCGTTCAACAACTGCTTCGCAGTCCGCGAAGGATTCAGCCAGCTCGTCCAGTTCGGCGCTGGAGCCCTCCACCTCGAATACTTCCAGGCCGACCATGTCGTGGATTAGTTGCTGCGGTTCGCCCTGGGCGACGATCCGGCCCTGATCCATAATCAGTACCCGGTTGCTGAGGCGGGAAACCTCATCCAGGTAATGACTGGTCAACAGCATGGTCGTCCCCTGTTCCCGGAGGATTTCGAGCCGCTCCCACATCAGATGCCGGGCTTGGGGGTCAAGACCGATGGTCGGTTCGTCGAGGATCAGCAGTTGCGGGTCGTTGATCAGGGCGCGGGCCAGGAGCAGCCGTCGCCGCTGCCCCCCGGAAAGGTGTTCGATGATCTCGTCGCGCCGGTTGGCCAGGGCAAAAAAATGGAGCAGCTCTTCGGTTTTCTTGAGGGCGGTTTTTCGGGGAATATTGAAATAGCCGGCGTAGGTGAGCAGGTTCTCTGCCACGCTAAGGTCCGGGTCCAGGCTGTCGGCCTGGGGGACGACGCCAATCCGTCGTTTGACCTGCCGATGGTATTTGGGAACCTTCCGGCCCAGGAGGCTGATTTGGCCACTACTCTTCCGGACAAGACCCAGCAGGATGTTGATGGTGGTGGTCTTGCCGGCACCGTTCGGCCCCAGAAAGCCCAGGCATTCCCCCGGCTGAATGGTAAAGGAAATGTTGTCAACCGCCCGGCGGCCGGCAAAATCCTTGGCCAGGTCGGTCACCGAGACAACAGGCTCGGCCCCGGGGCTTTCCTGTTCCGAGGACAAGGGGGGTATTTCAGTGCTGGAATCGGTCATCAAAAATTATCTACTCGAAATAAGGGGGCACGATTTATTAGCAGGGTGAATGTGCATGATACAAAACGAATCCCAGGGACACCATACTTAATTACTGACTGAGGGAGGACTCCTTGTCGGAATGGGCGGATCATCTCACGGGTGAAATTCGCCATCTTCCCCTGAAAAATGTTATAAATGTTTGTAGCAGTCGGTCAACGATCCGAATGAAAAAGTGAGAAGATGTTTGTTTTTCGAAATGATTGCGCAAAATAATCAGTGTTCCAAAAGGCCTGCCGGCATGAAGCATTTTACGGAATATCTCTGTTTGTTGTTTTTCACAACGCTCCTGGTTGCCGGTTGTGATGGCACGGACCGGCCTGACTGGCAGCTGGAATCCGAAAAATCAATGCCAACCAGGACGGTTTATTCGACCTCCCGGATGATATCTGGCGGCTGTTCGATGGGGTGGGTTATACCAGAGAGGTTTGGCAGGGCGGGGTCAGGGAAGTGCCACGTATTTATCTGACCAATATCCCCCAGCGCTGGAAAGAGAGTTCCGATGCCATGCCGGTGGCAAAAAAAAAGGAGCTCTTTTTTCGCTTACTCATTCCGGCGGTCTTGCGGGCCAATGAGGCGATTGCCATTGAAAGAAAGAAGCTTATAAGGCTCAAGCAAAAATATCCAAATCTCACCGTTAAGGAAAAATCAGCGCTGTTGGCTTGTGCTCGGAAATACAAAGTAAGCAAGCAGGATGCAGTTGAGGTCTCAAGTGAGAACCTTGCCGAACTGCTGCTGCGGGTAGAGACCATCCCGGTAAGCCTGGCCCTGGCCCAGGGGGCGGAAGAAAGTGGCTGGGGAACCTCACGTTTTGCCCTGCTCGGTAATTCTCTTTTCGGACAGTGGGACTTTTCCGGTAACGGTATTGTTCCTGAACGTCAGCGCAAAGAATTGGGCAATTATGGCCTGGCCCGTTTTGATTACCCCCAGGAGGCGGTCAATGCCTACATGCTGAACCTCAACACCCACAATGCTTATGTCAGGATGCGGGTGGTCCGGGCCCGGTTGCGGGAGGGTGGCAAGAAGGCAAGTGGCCATGAACTGGCAAAAACGCTGGATCGTTATTCCGAAAGGGGCGAAGCCTATGTGAAAGGCCTCCATTCCCTGATGCGGATCAACAAGCTCGCCTATACCGACGAGGCCTATCTGTGGGATAAAGAGGTGATTTATATCACCCCGAAAGAATGACGGTAACGCCTTGCTTCGGTTAAGGAGGTAAATAAAGGGATTAATCAGAGAGAGGAACGATGAATAAAGCATTAAAGGGCGCCTTGTTGTCGGGTCTGGTGTTTCCGGGCTTGGGCCAGGTTGTGCTGAAACACTATAAGCGAGGTGTGGTCATAATGCTGACGGTTCTGGTCAGTATGGTCGTAATAGTTGTGAAGGCCATAGGACTGGCCCTTACCATCCTGGAAAAGCTCGATCTGGAGGGTGGGGCAATCAGCCTGACTACTATCACGGATGCCGCCACCCAGGCCTCCGCCAATTCCGGGAGCCCCACAGACAATCTCCTCCTGTTATTGATAATCGGCTGTTGGCTGATAAGTACTGTTGACGCCTACCTGCTCGGCAAAAGAAAAGACAGCAAACAGGATTCACCTGGACCTGGTTAGGGGCTGGCCAGTACGTTTAAGCCTGTAATGCTTCAAGGAAGCGGGAGCCATATTTTTCCAGTTTGTGTTTGCCGACGCCGGTTATAGCCAGCAGGTCTTCATCGCTCCGGGGGAGGGCAGCGGCCATTTCCGCCAGGGTCGCGTCGCTGAAGACTACAAAAGGCGGCACCCCCTGCTCTGTAGCAATCTCCTTGCGTAATTCCCGCAGTTTTTCGAAAAGGTCCCGGTCGTATTCAAGGTCGCCAAGGGGCCGTTTCTTTGCTTTCTGCTTTTTGGCAGAGGTCCTGATCCTCGGCTCCGGCATGGACAGGGATTGCTCGCCCCTAAGCAGCGGCCCGGCTTCCTTGGTCAGGGTAAGGATTGAATAGTTGGCAATATCCTGGCAGAGAAAGCCCTGGTTAATCAGATGCCGCAGCAGGGCGGACCAGAAATCCCGGGGCTGGTCCGCACCTATGCCATAGGTGGAAAGCTGGTCGTGACGAAGCTTCAGCAACCGCTGGTTTTTTGAACCGCGCAACACTTCGATGATATGACCAATGCCGAACCGCTGTCCGACCCGGTAGACGCAGGACAGGGCCTTGCGCGCCTCTTCGGTTACCTCGATCTCCCGGGGCGGATTCAGGCAGATATCACAGTTGCCGCAGGCTTCACTCGGTTTATCGCCAAAATAGCCCAGCAGAATCTGACGCCGACATGACTGGGCCTCGCCAAAGGCTACCATGCTGTTCAGTTTATGGAGTTCGATCCTTTTACGTTCCTCGTTGTAGCCTTTTTCGATCAACCCCCTGGCAATGGCGATATCTCCATAACCGAAAAGCAGCAGAGCTTCGGCGTTCAAGCCGTCCCTCCCGGCCCGGCCCGTTTCCTGGTAATAGCTTTCGATGTTTTTGGGCAGATCATAATGGACAACGAAGCGAACATTGGATTTGTCTATCCCCATGCCAAAGGCAACCGTAGCGACCACCACCTGGATATCGTCGTGCTGGAAACCATCCTGCGCCTGCTGGCGTTCGGTGTCGGCAAGGCCGGCGTGGTAGGCGGCGGCGCTGATCCCGGCCTGATTAAGGTCCTTGGTGATCGCTTCGACCCGCTTGCGGCTGAGGGCATAAACAATGCCCGGTTCACCGGGGCGGGTGGCCAGAAAATCCTTGAGCTGGGCGGCTGGTTTTGCCTTGTCGATCACGGTATAACGGATATTGGGGCGATCGAACCCGGTGACAAAGGTCCGGGCCTGGGTCAGCCCCAAACCTTTCAGGATATCTTCCCTGGTGTGGGGTTCGGCGGTGGCGGTCAGGGCAATTATCGGCGGACCCGGCAGAAGCCCGCGCAAGCGACCGAGTTGCCGGTATTCCGGTCTGAAATCATGGCCCCACTGGGAGACGCAATGGGCCTCATCAATGGCAAACAGGGCAATATTTATATTTTTGAGACGCTCGATGAAGGAGTCGGTCATTAAGCGTTCGGGAGCGACGTAGAGGAGGTCGAGGCTGTTGTCGTGCAGCCGGGCCAGGGTCTGGCGGGCCTCCGCTGCATCCAGGGAAGAGTTGTAGCAGGCGGCCTTTACCCCATTTGCGGTCAGCCCATCAACCTGGTCTTTCATCAGCGAGATCAGAGGGGAGACCACAATGGCAACGCCCGGCCGGTGGAGGGCCGGGATCTGGTAGCAGAGGGATTTGCCACCGCCGGTGGGCATCAAAACGAACAGGTCCCGGCCGCCGATCAGGGAGTCGATGATCTCCTGCTGAGATGGCCTGAATTCTTTATAGCCGAAGATCTGGTTAAGTGTTTCGGTTGATGTTTTGGGCATTAATTTAACTCAGTGTTATGGATAGGCAATTTAGCCTGATTTGTAAAATCGAATATTTCGCTGGAATGAGTTGCCCCCAGCTTGGAGTGCCGCAGATAGGTGTCTCTTCGGGGCGCTCTTTTCAATCCCTCTCGGGGGGGATAAAAATAGGTTCCGAGATTTCTTCCCTGCTGCAGGAAGTTCATTTATAGTTGTCATCGGGCCGAGTTGTCAAGTGGCAACCGTAGTAGTGTTCGGGAGAAAACTCCAGCCTTGGATTCCATCTGGTCGTTTTAATAGTTTGCGTATTTGCTAGGATCATGTTAAATAGAGTGCTCAGTTGTGCAGTAATTGTTTGTAAATGTATAATTACGGAAAGGTTAACCGCACAATCCCCATAAAGGGAGTGCGGTTTTTTTGTAAGCAAACATGCTGCCGGGAGGCCCGTCAGAAGACGTCCTCCATTTTAATCAAGTGGCCCCGGTGAGGGCCAAGTACACAGGAGTAGTTAAGATGTCTGAAGGAACAGTAAAATGGTTTAACGATGCTAAGGGTTTCGGCTTTATCGAGCAGGATGGCGGCAATGACGTTTTCGTCCACCATACAGCTATCCAGGCCGAAGGTTTCAAGTCCCTCCAGGAGGGTGCACGGGTAACTTTCGAGGTTGTCGAAGGCCCTAAAGGTCCGGCTGCTGCTAACGTTGTTCAGCAGTAAGATCTGTTTGTATTTTTAAATAGACCTGAAAGCCCCGCTTAAGCGTACGCTTGAGCGGGGCTTTTTTTTCAGTAGGTTGTTATAAAACGAAAGGATTTTTCAATGGCAAGAAGAACCAATTATTCTTTTGAAAAACGCCAGAAAGAATTGGCCAAAAAAAAGAAGAAAGAAGAAAAGAGGCTCCGCAAGCAGGGCAAGAATATTGCTGAGGAGAATGCTGAAGAGAATGGCACCCGGGAGACTGCTGAAGAGAATGGCACCCCGGAGACTGCTGAAGAAGGGAGCGAGGAATAACAAGAAGCTTCCTGCTTTAACTCAGGTCTCTGCGGGCTCTCTAATGGGTGCCCCGTTTTTGCCTCCCCACCGTTATTGTCGTCTGCCATCCGTAGCAGGCATTCACAGTCCCCCCCCCCCCTCGTTGCCTCAGCCTGAAAGACTGGAGTATCTGTCGATTTGTGCCATAATGGCAAGAAGACCTGCCATTATGGCAGATCAAGTGAATCCATAAAATCGTATCGCATTGAAAATACGTAGTTGTGTCTGCTGGCATGGTTCTGGCAATGTTAACAAAGACAAAGGCAAGCAAAAGCTAAACATCCTGAACCATAAAAATAGAGGGGAAACAAAATGAACGCTAATATCAAAACCAACACAGTCGCCAAAGAATCAAGCAACGCCGCTATTGACTCTCTCTCAAGGGCTACCATGATG